>NZ_JBFRFT010000004.1:0-261452 GCF_052114965.1 Microvirga sp. 2TAF3
TCCTTGCGCTCGCCCGAGGCCTTGTCCTTCCAGGTCTCCGAGGTCGCAAGGCGCAGGTTCACCACCGGTTCGCCATTGTTGAGACGCCGCACCTCCGGGTCGCGGCCCAGATTGCCCACCAGGATCACTTTGTTCACGCTGCCCGCCATCGGAGCCTCTCCTTGAAATTTTGAGGCTGTGTTCTGAGGCCGAAGGCACCTCGGAACAAGCCGGGGATCAGTTCTGCACAGCTCTGTCCCCAATAAAAGGGGGATCCCCGGCGGGAGTAGGAAAACTATGGCTTCATCGCCTGCTGCGCCTCCCCCAGCGCCTTCTCGCAGGCCCTCCCGTCCCCGGCCCTGTCCGCCGCGCGGGCCTCTTTGAGGGCCGTCAGGGCCTTCTCCAGGGACTTTCCTTCGCCGAGTTTCTGCTCCGCCTCGGCGATGGAGCCCGGCGTCGGCTGGTGGCGGAGGAGCGCGCCCGTGCTCTCGGGACCAGTCGGGCCCACCGCGGCTATTGCATCGATCCGGGCGTCGAGCTGAGCCTGGGTCTGGTCGATGGCAGTAGTGCACGGCCCGGCAAGGCCGGGGGCGGCGGAAAGGACGAGCATCAAGGGACTGACAACCAATGCATCGTGAATGAACATGTGCAGTCTCCCCTAGTTTCGGGAAGGCAGGTCCCGATGGAACCCGCCATGACTATCAACGCCCGACTCCGCTCCGGGATGCCAATGGGCGCCGCTCTCCGGTGGACGATGGGAGGAAGCCAAGCTCAGGCCCCATTGCCCTTCGTACCCTTTTTGTTCTAGCATCACGCTACGACTCAGACGCGGCCCGGTTGTGCGGGCGGCATTTGCGTCACATATGCAGAACTCCGTCCCTGCAGCGGGGCTTCATCACAGGCTTGAATTCGGCAATGGCTAAAATCGACGATCTGTTCAACCGCGCGAAAGCGGGCGACCGGGATGCGCGCGTGATCTCCGTGCGCGGGGCGCGGGAGCATAACCTCAAGAACGTCGATCTGATGGTGCCGCGCGACCATTTGGTGGTGTTCACGGGATTGTCGGGCTCGGGCAAATCGTCGCTCGCCTTCGATACGATCTATGCCGAGGGCCAGCGGCGCTATGTGGAATCGCTCTCCGCTTACGCCCGCCAGTTCCTGGAGATGATGCAGAAGCCGGACGTGGACCAGATCGACGGCCTCTCGCCCGCCATCTCCATCGAGCAGAAGACGACCTCGCGCAATCCGCGTTCGACGGTCGGCACCGTCACCGAGATCTACGACTACATGCGTCTGCTCTGGGCGCGGGTCGGTATCCCCTATTCGCCCGCCACGGGCCTGCCCATCGAAAGCCAGACGGTCAGCCAGATGGTGGACCGGGTGCTGGAACTGCCGGAGAAGACGCGGCTCTACCTGCTCGCCCCCGTGGTGCGCGGCCGCAAGGGCGAGTATCGCAAGGAAATCGCCGAGTTCCAGAAGAAGGGCTTTCAGCGCCTGAAGATCGACGGCGAATATTACGCCATCGACGAGGCCCCTGCCCTCGACAAGAAATTCAAGCACGACATCGACGTGGTGGTGGACCGTATCGTGGTGCGGGCCGATATCGCCGCGCGGCTGGCGGAATCGCTCGAAACCGCCCTCGACCTCGCGGATGGCATCGCGGTCGTCGAATATGCGGACGAGAAGGACGAGAAGGGCCAGCCCAAGCGCATCGTGTTCTCCTCCAAGTTCGCCTGCCCGGTTTCCGGCTTCACGATCCCCGAGATCGAGCCGCGCCTGTTCTCGTTCAACAACCCCTTCGGCGCCTGCCCTACCTGCGGCGGCATCGGCCATGAGATGCGCATCGATCCGGACCTCATCGTGCCGGATGAGAGCCTTTCGCTGAAGCGCGGGGCCATCGCGCCCTGGGCGAAATCCACCTCGCCCTATTACAACCAGACGCTGGAGGCGATTACCAGGCACTGCAAGGGCTCGATGACGAAGCCTTGGTCCGAGCTGCCGGAGAAGGTGCGCGACGTCATCCTCTACGGCTCGGGTAATGAGGCCATCCGCATGGCCTATGACGATGGCTTGCGCGCCTACGAGGTGAAGAAGCCCTTCGAGGGCGTGATCCCCAATCTCGAACGCCGCTACAAGGAGACTGAGAGCGACTGGTCCCGCGACGAGATCGGCCGCTTCATGGGCGAGACTCCCTGCGAGGCCTGCGGCGGCAAGCGCCTGAAGCCCGAGGCCCTGGCGGTGAAGATCGCCGGCTCCGATATTGGCGACGCCACTGCCCTTTCGGTGAAGGACGCCCATGCCTGGTTCGGAGCGCTGACAAAGCAGCTCACCAAGAAGCAGAACGAGATCGCGGGCCGCATCTTGAAGGAAATCCGCGAGCGCCTGACCTTCCTGGTCGATGTGGGCCTGGAATACCTGACGCTCGCCCGCGCCTCCGGCACGCTCTCCGGCGGCGAGAGCCAGCGCATCCGCCTCGCCTCGCAGATCGGCTCAGGGCTGACGGGCGTGCTCTACGTGCTCGACGAGCCTTCCATCGGCCTGCACCAGCGCGACAACGAGCGCCTGCTCGTCACTCTCAAGCGCCTGCGCGATCTCGGCAACACGGTGATCGTGGTGGAGCACGACGAGGATGCGATCCTGCAGGCGGATTATGTGTTCGATATCGGCCCCGGCGCCGGCATCCATGGCGGCAAGATCGTCGCCGAGGGCACGCCCGCCGAGATCCTCGCCAACCCGAAATCGCTGACCGGAAAATATCTCACCGGCGAGATGTCCGTGAAGGTGCCGGAAAAGCGCCGCAAGCCGACGAAGGGCCGCGCGCTGAAAGTGGTGGGCGCCCGCGGCAATAACCTGAAGAACGTCACGGCGGAAATTCCGCTCGGCACCTTCACCTGCATCACCGGCGTGTCGGGTGGCGGCAAGTCGACGCTCGTCATCGACACGCTTTACAAGGCTGTCGCCCGCAAGCTCAACGGCGCGCTGGAGCATCCGGCCCCACATGACCGCATCGAGGGGCTGGAGCATCTCGACAAGGTCATCGACATCGACCAATCCCCCATCGGCCGCACGCCGCGCTCGAACCCGGCGACCTATGTAGGCGCCTTCACGCCGATCCGCGAATGGTTCGCAGGCCTCCCCGAGGCCAAGGCGCGCGGCTATCAGGCGGGGCGCTTCTCCTTCAACGTGAAAGGCGGGCGCTGCGAGGCCTGCTCCGGCGACGGCGTCATCAAGATCGAGATGCACTTCCTGCCCGATGTCTACGTCACCTGCGACGTGTGCAAGGGCAAGCGTTACGACCGCGAGACGCTGGAGGTGAAGTACCGTGAAAAATCCATCGCCGACGTGCTCGACATGACGGTGGAGGAAGCCCGCGAGCTGTTCAAGGCCGTGCCCACCATCCGGGAGAAGATGCAGACGCTTGCCCGCGTCGGCCTCGACTACGTCCATGTGGGCCAGCAGGCCACGACACTTTCGGGCGGCGAAGCGCAGCGCGTGAAGCTGTCGAAGGAGCTGTCCAAGCGAGCCACCGGCCGCACCCTTTACATCCTCGACGAGCCCACGACGGGCCTGCATTTCCACGACGTGGCGAAGCTGCTCGAAGTGCTGCATGAGCTGGTCGAGCAGGGCAACACCGTGGTGGTGATCGAACACAATCTCGAAGTCATCAAGACCGCCGACTGGGTCATCGACATGGGCCCCGAAGGCGGCGACGGCGGCGGGCTGATCGTGGCCGAAGGCACACCGGAAGACATCGCCAAGTCGAAGGCCAGCCACACAGGGCGCTTCCTGAAGGAAGTGCTGGAGCGGCGGCCGTTGAAGAAGCAGAAGAAGGTGGCGAAGGAAGCGGCGGAATAGGCCCCCGTCGAATGGCGACGCGTGTTGCTACAAAGTTACTAACTTCAAGGTCGTTGCGGACTTGACATGCCCTCCCGCGCCGAGATCCGGCGTAGCGAACGAAGGAGGCTTCCATGTCCAAGATCCGCGCCCCCTTCGACCTCCCCCGCTTTTGAGGTCACCAGCAAGCGTCGCAAATCCTACCCATCCGAAACTCACGTCAAGCGTGGCGTCCGGATTGTCCGCGGCGACGTTGAGCTCATGGAAAAGCTCGGCCGCAATGATCCATGCATCTGCGGCTCGGGACGCCGGTTTCAAAAAATGCTGCATGCGCAGCGGCCGCTATGACGGCTCCGACCGGGACCACTACTTTTAGGGATTGAAAATCCTTGTGCGCCGGTGCGAAACGGCGTGGCGACGGGCCGCAGCCTCTGCGGCCGTCATCGCTTTGAGGACCTGCTATCCGCCCCGCGCAGACACCATGCGCCGCAGGACGCCGTCCTTCCAGAGATAGTGATGCGCGAGCGCCGCGCCCGCATGGATCAGCGCGACGATCATGATCGCGTTGGCGGCCAGTCCGTGCCATCCAGTGAGCGGCCGGCGCAGGCTCGGATCCCCGATCTGCGGCAGGGACCAGAGGCCGAACAGGTTGTAGCCGCGGACAAAGGCATTGGCGATGCCGAGGCCGATGGCGGTCGCGAGCAGCACGTAGAGCAGGTAATGGGTCACCTTGGCGACGAGGTGGAGCACGCCGTTTTCGGCTGGCGGCAGTCCTCGGCCGGGGCCCGCGCGCCAGAGAATGCGCACGATCAGCACCAGGGCGAGCGCGAAACCGAGGGTCACATGCAGAGACCAGACACCGGTGCGCAGAGGGCCGCGGGGGAAGAGATCGGCGGTCTGGCCGAAGATCCAGAGAAACGCGACCAGCCCGGCGGTGATCCAGTGCAGGGCAATCGTCGCCCGATCGTAGCGATCTTCAATCGTAGTGATAGGCATAGAGCTTTCATCCTTCATGACGCCTACCGGACTACGGTCTCCCCTCTCCTCGCAGCCCGGAAGGACGGCCCAAGGGGAGCGGAACGCGGACCTGATCGGCACAGGTTAAAGTCCCTACCCCTGCCATAGGGCTGCAGACGTTTAGAACTCTTCCAAGGTACTAAATAGGGCGCGTCTGACAAGCCCGTCCTCCGCCTCCCACGGCTTATCGGATTGCCGCAGGCCTCTCTTCGGCGGCGCTCATCCCCCTCTTCCTGCGTCATCAGCTTGACGGTTGCCGCAGGGTAAGGAAAGCATTCCCTGCTTCATGAACTCATGAAGCCAAAACATCAAAACAAATGGGGGCATTCCGAATGAAAAAGTTTTTGATGGGCGCCGTTCTGGCAGGCCTTCTCGCCCTGCCGGCGGAAGCCCGCAACTTCGCCGTTCCCGAAAAGGATCCGTCGGTCACCCTCATCGTCCCCGATACATGGAAAATCGAGGAGATCGACTTTGGTTACTCGGCCCAATCGCCCGGCGAGGACGTGTTCTTCTCGGTCGAATACGCCCATGCACGCGATATCGAGGCCATGCTCGACAACAACGACAAGTGGATGAAGCAGAGCGGCATCAAGAAGGTGAAGCCCGAGAAGATCGCGGGCAAGCTGAACGGCATCGACGCCACTGTCTTCCAGTTCAACACGACCGATGAGAACGGACCGACCCAAGTCGAATTCATCCTCCTACCCGCCGGCAAGGAGCGGACGATCATGTTGACCCTGTGGGCCTCGGACGGCGAGCGGGAAAAGCACAAGGACGCGATCGACATGATGATGAACAGCGTCAAACCGATCCAGTAAATCTCCGCCCGACATAGTGCATCTCCGCTAAGCGCCCGGTTGGTGCTTCGAAGCTGTCCTCCGACACGACATAGCTTTCGCACTCCGGCCTCAAGACGATTTCCCATGAACAAAAGGAGCGGCTGCAATCGCAACCGCTCCCTTCCTAAGCCTCCAACGGCAGTGACTAGCGGATTCCGACCGAGCCCCCTACGCCGCGGCCGTCATGACAGCGAGATGCGTAATGAGATGAGACGCGCCAGAACGCCTGACTTGCGCTATGGTCGGGCCATACGGTTCCCGTGAGGCTTTCGATGAAACGACGTCTCTTCGCCCTCGCCTTCTCAAGCCTCGCATTGCCCGGCCCGGCCATCGCGGCGCAGCCTTCCGCCTGCCCGCCCGGCTTTTCAGCCCTGCAGGGCTCGGACACCTGCGTACGCGTCAGCGGCCGGATGCGCGCGGAGAGCGTGATCGGCTCGGCCCGCACGCGCGGGTCCAACGCTTTTCAATCTGGCGCCAGCGGCCGTGTTCAGCTCGATGTGCGCAAGCAGACGGAATACGGCCCCCTCCGCGCCGTCATCCGCGCCGAAGGCCAGCGGTAGGTTCGCCCACTTTCAGCGGGACATGAAGGCTAGCTCGCCTTGAAAGTGATCCTCAAGACTTTCCATTGCGGATAGCGAGCGGCGAATTCCGCAGGAATGTTGAATGGCGCACATTGCTCCAGGGCGCGCAACGCGGCTTGAGCGACGAGCGAATTGGCAGGCTGATTCAGCACCTTCGGAGGCTGTGCAAGCGTTCCGTCGGCCTTCAGATGCACCTCGACGGTGGCCGGCTCTTCACCGCGTGCCTTTTGGGGGAGGACGTAGCATCGTTGAACTTGGCTATGCAGCACCATGACCAGCTCGGCGCGCTGGCCGGTGCCTCCGGTCACGCATGCCGACAGGCTCAAGGCCAGGGCAATGGGAAAGGCTGCGAAGACGAGACGGCTCATTCCAGGATGACCTCATCCGATGCGATCAGGGGCACAGAGCACGCCATGAAACTCAGTTTCAAGTGCTTATGGGATTAATATCCGACCCAATCCACATGTCATTCCCGGGCCGGAGGGGACGTAATCACCGGAGGAAGGAGAGCAGGACAGCGCCCTTCGCCTCTCCCCTCGGGAGAGGCGAAGGGCGCGTGTCATTTCGAGCGGCGCGCGCCCTATTCCGGCAGAACCCGCACCGCGCCGCGGGCGGCGCTGGTGGTCATGGCGGCGTAGGCCTTGAGCGCGGTCGAGACCTTGCGCTTGCGGTCGGTGGCGGGCTTCCAGGCGTTGTTTCCGCGCGCTTCCTGGGTCGTGCGGCGCTGGGCCAGCACGTCGTCGGCAACGGCCAGTCGGATCGAGCGGTTGGGGATGTCGATCTCGATCCGGTCGCCCTCCTCCACGAGGCCGATCAGGCCGCCTTCGGCGGCTTCCGGCGAGGCGTGACCGATGGACAGGCCCGAGGTGCCGCCGGAGAAGCGGCCGTCGGTGATGAGAGCGCAGGCCTTGCCGAGACCCTTCGATTTCAGATAGCTCGTCGGGTAGAGCATTTCCTGCATGCCGGGGCCGCCGCGCGGGCCCTCGTAGCGGATCACCACAACGTCTCCCGCCGTGACGGCGCCGCTCAAGATGCCCTTCACCGCGTCGTCCTGGCTCTCGAACACCTTGGCGGGGCCGCTGAATTTCAGGATGCTCTCGTCGACGCCCGCGGTCTTCACGATGCAGCCCTCTTCGGCGAGGTTGCCGTAGAGCACCGCCAGCCCGCCATCCTTCGAGAAGGCGTGGGCGGCGTTACGGATGACGCCCTTCTCGCGGTCGAGGTCGAGGTCTTCCCAGCGCCGGTCCTGGCTGAAGGCCACCTGGGTCGGCACGCCGCCAGGGGCCGCCTGGAAGAAGGTGCGCACCGCCTCGCTATGCGTGCGCATGGCATCCCAGCGGTCCAGCGCCTCGCCGAGGCTCGCGCTGTGCACGCTGCCGGCATCGCTGTGGATCAGACCCGCGCGGTCAAGCTCGCCCAGGATGCCCATGATGCCGCCGGCGCGATGCACATCCTCGATATGCACGTCGGCAACCGCAGGCGCGACCTTGCACAGAACCGGCACGCGGCGGGAGAGTCGGTCGATATCCTGCATGGTGAAATCGAGTTCCGCCTCATGGGCGGCGGCGAGCAGATGCAGCACCGTGTTGGTGGAGCCGCCCATGGCAATGTCGAGGGTCATGGCGTTCTCGAAGGCCTTGAAGCTCGCGATGGCGCGCGGCAGCACCGAAGCGTCGTCCTGCTCGTAATGACGGCGGGCGAGATCGACGATGAGATGGCCCGCTTCCACGAACAGGCGCTTGCGATCCGCATGGGTCGCCAACACCGTGCCGTTGCCGGGCAGCGAGAGGCCAAGCGCCTCGGTGAGGCAGTTCATGGAATTGGCCGTGAACATGCCCGAGCACGAGCCGCAGGTGGGGCAGGCCGAACGCTCGACGGCCTTCACTTCTTCGTCGGTATAGCTGTCGTCGGCGGCGACCACCATGGCATCGACGAGGTCCATCGCCTTGAGCTTGCCGCGCAGGTTCACCTTGCCCGCCTCCATCGGCCCACCGGAAACGAACACGGTCGGGATGTTGAGGCGAAGCGACGCCATCAGCATGCCGGGAGTGATCTTGTCGCAATTGGAGATGCAGACCATCGCGTCGGCGCAATGGGCGTTGACCATGTACTCGACCGAGTCCGCGATGATCTCGCGGGAGGGCAGGCTGTAGAGCATGCCGTCATGGCCCATGGCGATGCCGTCATCGACCGCGATGGTGTTGAACTCCTTGGCGACGCCGCCGGCCTTTTCGATCTCGCGGGCGACGAGTTGGCCGAGGTCCTTCAGATGCACGTGGCCGGGAACAAATTGGGTGAAGGAATTCACCACCGCGATGATCGACTTGCCGAAATCCTCGTCCTTCATTCCCGTCGCGCGCCAAAGGCCGCGAGCGCCGGCCATGTTGCGGCCATGGGTGGTGGTACGGGAACGATATTGCGGCATGATGCGACCTGATATTCCGAAAGTTTCGTGACGGCTGGGAGGGTTACTACACCGGAGTGGGCCAAGGTCCAAGCTTTTGACGTGCCTTTCGGAAAGCGGCCTCTTACGCGTCCGCTCCGGGCTCGCATGCCGGCCCGCCTCCCCGCTTGAGATGTCCGAGCGGCAAGGCCGCATCCGACTTCGCCCGCGTGAGCACGAAGTTGGAGCGGATATCGCCGATCATTGGCAAGGTGAGAAGCTTTTCCGTCAAGAGGCGCTCATAGGCCTTCAGGTTCGGCACCACGATTTCGGCGATGAAATCGGCCGTGCCGGAGACCATGTGGCAGGACACGACCTCCGGCATGGCGGAGAGCGCCTCCTGCAAGGCCCTGGCATTGTCGCGGGAATGCTTCTCCACCTTGATCTCCACGAACACGGTGAGGCCGAGCCCCACCGATTCCCGGTCGAGCACGGCGCGGTAGGTGCGGATGAAGCCGTCGCGCTCCAGGCGGCGGACACGGCGCAGGCAGGGCGATGGCGACAGGCCGATCCGGTCCGCCAGCTCGTTGTTGGTGAGCCTGCCGTCCTCCTGCAGGGCGGTGAGGATCTTCAGGTCGATGGCGTCGAGGTTAATGTAGGGCATCTCATCCCTCTGGACGGATTTTGCGCAATTTCCTGCCAAGATAGGAGCATGAGCGGACTGAAATTCGCAAGGACATGCTCCGCCGTGATCGTGCATGCTGGCCCAGCCGATTCAAGGAGCCCCGCATGCCCGACACCGTTCAAGCGGCAACCGCCGCACCAGCAGCCTCCGGCGACCGCAGGGCCCTCCTGGGTTGGATCGCGGCGCTCGTCACCGTCATCATCTGGGCGTTCTGGATGGTCGGCACCCGCCATGCGGTCACGCACAGCCTGCCGCCCGCGGCGGTCGGAGTCGTGCGCTTCGCGATCCCTGCTCTCCTGCTCGCGCCGATCACTTGGCGGATGGGGTTATGGCCCAAGGGCCTGCCGCTGCCGGTCGGGCTCGGGCTTCTCTGCTCTGGCGCACCCTTCTTCCTCATCGTGGCCACGGGCATGCAATTCGCGCCCGCGGCCGATATCGGCCCGCTCCTGCCCGGCACCATGCCGCTCTTCGTGGCCCTCATCGGCTGCCTCGCCTTCGGGGACCGCTTCGGACGCACGCGACTCGTCGGCTTCGCCATGATTCTGCTTGCCGTTCTCTGCATCGGTGGGCGCAGCCTGCTCGATGCGGCGAGCGGCACCTGGCAGGGGCATCTGCTGCTTCTCTCCGGCGCCTGCCTGTGGGGCATCTATACCCATGCCTATCGGCGCAGCGGCCTCTCAGCCCTGCAGGCCGCGGGCCTGATCGGTCTGTGGTCGATGCTGATCCTCGTGCCGCTGGGCGGGCCCGCGCTGGCCGGCGCCGTCGCGGACGGGCTCGCGGGAGCCGTGATCGTTCAGGCGGTGCTGCAGGGTTTCATATCCGGCGTCGTCGGCATCGTGCTCTATGGCTTTGCCATCGATAGGCTCGGCCCCTCGAGAGCAGCCGCCCTGTCGCCCCTCGGGCCGGTTCTGGCGACACTGATCGCCATTCCCGTGCTTGGTGAAATTCCCGATCTGGCCGCGGTGATGGGCATTGCGGCGGTTACTCTCGGTGTCCTGCTGGCAAGCGGCATCCTGAGCCCGCAGGAGCGGACTTAAGAGCGGCCCGGCAATCGGAACCCATCGACTGGTCGAGCGCGCCATGTCCTCCACGCGAAAGGCCTATCGCGCATAGGCAGGCACATGGGCCCGCATCTGGCTCATCCATAGCAGCGTGAAGCCGATGAGCGGGAGCAGAATATCTGAGTAGAAAATCACGCCGGCATTGCCGGGTGCGTAATTATGGGCCTCCACCATCTGCACCACATGGCCCCAAGCCGCGCCCCAGAGAAAGCAGGCGGGGCCGAGAATAGCGGCGAGACGTGTGCCGAAATTTCCCTTGAAGGCGAGAAATCCCACCATCGAGAAGCCAAGACTCGCGAAGCCGACTTCCTTCTGGAACGGGCTTGTCTGCCAGCCGATGAACGAGGCCGCCATCTCGGAGAAGAAGACGTGCATGATGAAGTTGTAGAGGAAGCTGACGCCCAGGGAGAAGAAGAGAAACCAGGACAGGAGGGCCTCGACCACGATAGCCCGGCTCCAGGGGCGCGGACGGCGGACAAGCGAAATCATCGCGGCGACGAGACCGACGACGAAGAGCGTCAATGTGAAGTTGCTGAACAGAAACGTGATTGCCTGCTGCATGGATCCCCCTAGCCAAAGTGGCTTATTTCCCTAAGGGGAGAGTGACGTTTCGCCATTACTGTCGCAAGTCCAATGCAGATTATTTGTCTGCGACATGTAAAAAGGAGCCGGCGGCCCGGCCCCTTTTTCAGATTACACTTACTCTTACTGACCTGTCGTTCCGCTCACCGAAGCACCGCCCTGTTGCTGCAAGCGCAGATTGGTCGAGCCGGACGAGCCGCCACGAATATTGCCGCTCGCATTCATCTGTGTGCGGGTCGTGACAGAACCGGTCGCCTCGGGGCTGGAGGAGCGCTGGCGCGTGGTGGTCGAGACATTGACATCGCCCGACGGCCGGACACTGGTGCGATGCCGCTCTACCGATACGCCGACGCTGGGCGAGACATCCCGTGTCTGGTGAACGGTGGTACGGCGGGTCACGGAGACGTTCGGCTCATCTATTTCATAGCGCCGTACCGTCCGGCGGCGAACTTCGACCGGCTCATCGACAACGTAGTGTCGGCGTTTGCTGACAACGACCTTGGTCGATGGCTTTCTCTTCTTCACAACCACTTTCTTGATCGAAGGCTTATTCTTGACAACCGTACGGTGAACTTCCGTGGTCGGTTCGTCATAGGTGGTGACCATCCGGCGATGCGTGACGGAAACGCTCGGCTCTTCCACTTCTCGAACCGTACGGGTGCTTCGCACCGAAACCCCGCTGCGCTCTCGCGCTTCGACGCCGATGCGCGCACCACTCTCAACACGCGTACGAACATGAGTATCCGTCCTGACAGGTGAGCCCTGGGCGCCAGAACGGTGGTTCAAGGTCATCGTCGGAGAGCCGGAGGACGTCTGCGTCGTCAGGCTCGTATTGGACCCCGTGGAGGTCTGGGCATAGGCCGTGGTGCTCAGCAGCACGAGAACCGCCCCAAAGGCTATTCTCTTCATGGAAGCATCTCCTTCAAAGCAAAACTTGCCGAGAAAACGCGACGGCCCCGATGCCGTTCCAAGTAAAAACCCTGTTACAAGATTTTTATACTTCGTGATCGAAATATGAATATTTATTCATCTTTAAGTTGCCGAGCGGGCACTTCTGAACACGCAATCCAGAAACGGGATTATGATACGTTGTTTTATATTTCCTTCCGAGGGCCTGTTCTATTCATTGGACAAGGACCCACTACGCCGCTCGCCAAGGATGCGACCGAAGGTAGAGGAGACAACCCTCCTCTAGCAAGGATGCACCATGGTCATGACTCGTTAACTTGGCCTTAGGGTGCTATGCTACTAAAGCATAACAGACCTACATTATTACCACTCCTCTTTCGCGGCGCACACCCTTATATGCTGCATTGCACACGCAAGAACAAAGGCCGCCGGTCACCCGGGCCGGCAAACTGAAGGAGCTTCCAATGTTCGTGACCTATATCCTCTCCAAAGTCCGCTCTTACCTGCGTTACCGCGAGACCGTCCGTGAGCTTTCGCAGCTTACGGATCGCGAGCTCGACGATCTCGGCATCTCCCGCTTCCAGATCGACAACATCGCTCGCCAGCACGCCACTGCGTAACTTATCGCTGCACTGCAGCAAAGGCCCTCGCCCGCCTTCCGGCGGGCGTTTGCTTTTCCAGAGCCGTTTCCCTTGCATGGATCGGCTCTTTTCTTTTGCCCGGACGCATTTCCGACGGCGAACCGAATCCACTTCGCCTGAAAATGCTCCTGGATCGGATTCCTTCAGCGGCCGCCCGAAACGGGGATATTGGCCCCCGTGATGTAGGATGCGGCATCCGACATCAGGAACAGGATGGCCTCCGCTATTTCCTCCGGCTCTCCGATTCGGTTCAGGGGTATCTTCGACCGGAAGCGCTCCATCCGCCCGGCATCGCCGGTGCTTTTTTCGTGAATTTCCGTCCGCGTGATGCCGGGCGACACGGCATTGACCCGGACCCCTTCCCCCGCCAGTTCCTGGGATAATCCGATCGTCAGGGCGTCGATGGCTCCCTTGGACGCCGCATACCACACATACTCGCCGGCGCTTCCGAGCCGCGAGGCGACTGACGAAATATTGACGATCGATCCGCCCCCGCCGCCATTTCGCGTCGACAGACGACGGGCAGCCTCGCGTGCCACCCATAACGCGCCCAGGACATTGACATCGATGCAGGTGCGGATCGTTTCCGTGGATGCCAGATCGAGACGGCTCGACCGTCCCGTGATTCCGGCATTGTTCACCACATGCGACAGAGGGCCTAAGGCCGCCTGCGCCTCGTCGAACATGCGCGCCACGTCCTCTTCGACAACCATATCCCCTTGGCAGGCGAGCGCCGAAGCGCCGGAGGCGAGGCAGGCCTCGACGACTCGGCTCGCCGCCTCCTTGTCGGACTTGAAATTGATGGCCACGTCATAGCCGCGGGCGGCGGCGAGTTGCGCCACTGCCGCGCCAATGCCGCGGCTGCCTCCTGTAATAAGCACGACGGGTCGCTTGAGGGACATGAATGTGAGCCTGCTCTTGAATATGGAATGGCTCAGCTTGACCCGCGCCGTGTTGAGGGTCAACAACACCCCCGTTCGAGAGGGATAAGATGAGCAACCTGCACCCCATCCATGTCATCGGCGGCGGCCTCGCCGGTTCGGAAGCCTCCTGGCAGATCGCCCAGGCGGGAGTCCCCGTCATCCTGCACGAGATGCGGCCCGTGCGCGGCACCGATGCCCACAAGACCGATGGGCTCGCCGAACTTGTCTGCTCCAACTCGTTCCGCTCCGACGATGCCGAGACCAATGCGGTCGGCCTGCTGCATCAGGAGATGCGCAGCTTGGGCTCCCTCATCATGGCCAAGGGCGATGCGAACCAGGTTCCCGCCGGCGGCGCGCTCGCCGTGGACCGGGACGGATTTTCCGCCGCCGTCACGGCGGCACTCGAGGCGCATCCGCTCATCACCATCGAGCGCGGCGAGGTCGCGGGTCTTCCGCCGGAGGCGTGGTCCTCCGTCATCGTCGCCACCGGTCCCCTCACCTCGCCCGCCCTGGCGGAGGCCATTCTCGGACTGACCGGCGAGAAGGAACTCGCTTTCTTCGACGCCATCGCGCCCATCGCCTATCGGGACTCCATCAACATGGATATCGCCTGGTTCCAGTCGCGCTACGACAAGGTCGGGCCGGGTGGCACGGGCAAGGACTACATCAACTGCCCGATGACCAAGGAGCAGTATGACGCCTTCATCGATGCGCTGCTCGCGGGCGACAAGACCGATTTCAAGGAATGGGAGGCGAACACCCCCTATTTCGACGGCTGCCTGCCCATCGAGGTGATGGCCGAACGCGGACGCGAGACTCTGCGTCACGGCCCCATGAAGCCGGTGGGGCTGACCGACCCCAACAACCCCGACAAGAAGCCCTACGCCATCGTGCAACTGCGCCAGGACAACGCGCTCGGCACCCTGTTCAACATGGTCGGCTTCCAGACCAAGCTGAAATACGGCGAGCAAACCCGCATCCTGCGCATGATCCCCGGCCTCGAGAACGCGGAATTCGCGCGCCTCGGCGGGCTGCATCGCAACACTTATCTCAACTCGCCGAAGCTGCTCGACGGTACGCTTCGCCTCAAGGCGATGCCGCGCCTGCGCTTCGCCGGGCAGATCACAGGCTGCGAGGGTTATGTGGAAAGCGCCGCGGTCGGCCTGATGACGGGCCGCTTCGCCGCCGCCGAGCGGCTCGGCCACCCCCTCGCGCCCCTGCCCTCCACCACGGCGCTCGGCGCGCTCATCAACCACATCACTGGCGGCCACATCGAGACCATCGACGAGGGACCGCGCTCCTTCCAGCCGATGAACGTCAATTTCGGCCTGTTCCCGCCGCTCGAATTCGCAGCGAAAGACGAGAACGGCAAGCGCCTGCGCGGCCCGGCCAAGGCCGCCGCCAAGAAAAAGGCCCTGACGGATCGGGCGCGCGCCGACCTGACCGCATGGATGGCCGGTGGCGCATTGTCGGCAGCGGCGGAATAGAGCGACGTTCGAAGTCGCCGCCTCAGGAACACATGCGACGGACCTGTCGTTGACGCTGCAGCTTGGCTTGCAGCGTGGAGATTGGCCCGTCGATGAATTGGAAATCCGGGAATCTGACGGAATGGATGGCTCGCCTGGGCTACGGCGCCCGCGGCATCGTCTATTGCCTCGTCGGCGGATTGGCCGTTCTCGCCGCCACCGGCTCCGGCGGGCAGATCGGCGGCAGCGGCAGCGCCTTGCAGACCCTTCTGGGCCAGCCCTTCGGAAAGGTGCTTCTCGGCCTCATCGCCCTCGGCCTTCTCTGTTTCGCTCTCTGGCGTGTGATCGAGCCACTGACGGATGCGGACCGGCTCGGTTCCTCGGGCAAGGGCCTTCTGATCCGTGGCGGTCATCTCCTCAGTAGCCTTGCCTATGCAGGCATTGCCTTGACGAGCCTCAATCTCGCCATCGGCCGCAGCGGAGGCCATGGCGACGATCAATCCGCGCGCGACTGGACCGCCTGGCTTCTCGGCAAGCCCTTCGGCCAATGGCTGGTCGCGCTGGTCGGAATCGCCGTCATAGGAATCGGCGTTGCCTTCTTCTGGAAAAGCTGGAGCGGCAAGGTGACAAACGACCTGATGCTGGAGGAGCATGCACGGCGATGGGTCATCCCACTGGGCCGGGTCGGCTATGCCGCCCGCGGCATCGTTTTCGTGCTGATCGGCGGGTTTCTGGTCCTCGCTGCGGTTTACAGCAACTCCTCCGAAGCGAAGGGGCTTGGCGGAGCCCTCCAGAGCCTCCAAGCGCAGCCCTATGGCTGGATTCTTCTCGCCATCACCGCCGCAGGCCTTCTTGCCTTCGGCATTTTCGCCCTCGTGCAGGCCCGTTACCGGCACATCGAGGGGCCGCGCCTCGACGATATCAAGGAGGCCGCGACGCAGGGCTTGAGCTAAAGCATTTTCCGTAAAAATGGACACCGGTATTGCGAAAGGATCCAGTGGCAGTCGAAGACACTTTCTATGCAGATTGCATGCACACGGCCGCGCTTGATGGCGCCGACTGACGCAGATCAGACGTTCAATGTCGTCGGCACGCGAGCGTGGCGACGGATCAGGCTTGGCGAACAATAGGCCCGTCGATGATGACCTGAGCGCACAACCGGGAGCATCGCTCGATCCGACCGTCGACCTTGTAGATGTTCCTGAGAAGGTCAGATGTGATGACTGTCTCGGCCGGTCCGCATCTCACCATCGTTCCGCCATCGATCACAAGGACGCGGTCGGCCACGCGTAGAACCTGGTTGAGGTCGTGGACTGCCAGAACGACGCAAATCTCGTGCCTGCGCGACAGGTTTCGGATCAGCGCCAGAACCTCGACCTGCCGATGGAGGTCAAGCGCGCTCGTAGGCTCGTCCAGCAGAAGGATCTGCGGCTCGCGCACCAGTGTCTGGGCCAGGGATACCAACTGCCGTTGACCACCGCTGAGCTCGCACAAGCCCTTGAAGGCGATGGGCTCAATTCGGAGCGCCGCGAGAATCTCGTCCACGGCTTCCAGGTCTCCGTCGCTGACCCGGTGGTCGCCGCCCTGCTTCCGCGCCAGGAGGATCGACTCGTAGACCGTGAGCACCGTGTTCACCGATGTGTCCTGAGGCATGTAGCAGACGCCCCGGGAAGCGGCCCTCTCCGAGAGGCCACCGATGGTGATCTCTCCCGGTCCAGCGAGAAGCCCTGCGATGCGCCGGAAAAGGCTCGACTTGCCGGCGGCGTTCGGTCCGATCACTGCCGTCACCTCACCACCCTTCATGACCGGGGTCGTGATGCTCGAAAGGACCTCCTGCTTGCCATAGCGGACGCCGACGTCGTTGAGTTGCAATGTGGCTACCATGCCCGCCTCCGATTGGTCATGATCAGGCTGAACAGAAACGGCACTCCGACCAGCGCCGTGATGATGCCGATGGGGATGATGCTCCCCGGAATGAGGGATTTGCTGATCACGGATGTCAGCGATAGCATCGCGGCGCCTGAAAGAGCGGAGGCCGGCAGGAAGAACCGTTGATCCTCTCCGATCATCATCCGGGCGATGTGAGGGCCGACGAGACCGACGAAGCCGATCGTCCCGACAAACGCTACGGGCACGGCGGCGAGAACGCTGACGATCAGCATCGTCTCGAGCCTGAGCCAGCGGACGTTCACACCGAAGCTCGCAGCCTTATCCTCGCCGAGACGAAGCGCCGTCAGAGCCCAGGCGCGACGGAAGAAGAGCGGGAGCGCAACGACGAGGATTGCCGTCGTAATCGTCAGCTTCGGCCAAGTCGCCCGGGTGAGGCTGCCCATGGTCCAGAAGACGACGGCCGCCAACGCCTGCTCGGAGGCGAGAAACTGCACGAGGGCCAGCAGAGCGTTGAAGGTGAAGACGAGGGTAATGCCCAGCAGGACGATCGTCTCGACCGCCACGCCACGCCGCTGGCTCATGAGATGAATGAACAGGGCAACGCCCATCGCCATGAGCAGGGCATTGATCGACACCCCGTACTCAGTGGCGAAAGGCAGGAGACCGACCCCGAACACGAGAGCGAGCGACGCGCCGAAGCTCGCGGCGGCCGAGATACCGAGCGTGAAGGGGCTGGCGAGCGGATTGTTGAGGATCGTCTGCATCTGCGCGCCCGCAGCCGAGAGAGCCGCGCCGACGACCACCGCCATCAGGGCTACCGGCATCCGGATATCCCAGATCACAACTCCGACCTGATGGGACACCTCCGACGATCCGGCCAGCGCGAGCACGACCTCCCGCATGCTGTAGCGAGCGGGCCCCAATCCCAGATCGGCGATGACGGATAGAACCAGGACGAGCGCGAGCGCCAGGAGAAGGAGTTTCTTGCGCTGCACGAGGGCGCGGTACACTCCGCGCCCAGTCTGTGCTGCAACGGATGCCGCGTGAGCCAAGGGCCTATTCCTTATCCGTCAGCGAGACCCAGTAGCCGGGCTTGTACGCCACGGGCAGGAAACGCTCGTAGAGGGTGTGCATCGTCTGGTCAGGATCGAGATCCTTGAACAGATCCGGGTGCAGCCACTTGGCGATCTGCTGGATGGCGACGAACTGATAGGGGCTGTTGTAGAACTGGTGCCAGATGGCGTGAACCTGCTTGTTCTGCACCGCCTTCACGCCCGTATAGGCGGGGCGCTTCATCAACTCGGCGAGCTTGTTCCGTGCCTTTGCCTTGTCGGCTCCGGATCCGACGCCGACCCATTTGCCACCGGGCACATAGAGTTCCCAGTTCGACCCGGTGACGATCACCTGATCCGGATTGGCCGCGATGATCTGCTCCGGGTTCACGCCCCCGAAGGTGCCGGGAATGATCTTGCCGGCGAGGTTGGCGCCTCCGGCGATCTCGACCATCTTGCCGAAATTCTCGTTTCCGAAGGACATGCAGCAATCGTCGGTGTAGCCGCCTGCACGCTCCATCATCACGAGCGGCTTGGCGGGGTTCGCCTTGGCGAGGCGTTCGGTGACGCGGTCGATCTGCTCCTTACGGAAGGCGATGAACTCCTCGGCCCGAGCCTCCTTTCCGAACAGCTTGCCGATCAGCCGCATGCTCGGCTCGGTGTTCTCGAAGGGCTTGTCGCGGAAGTCCACGAACACGACCGGGATGCCGACCTTGGCGAGCTTCTCGATGAGCTTCGCGTCGTCGGTCGCGGTCTTGGCCTCTACGTTCATGATCATGACATCGGGAGCGAGCGCCACGGCCTGCTCGATGTTGAAGGTGCCTTCCTTCTCACCACCGAAGGTCGGGAGCTTCGCGATGTCCGGATACTTGGCAAGGTAGTCCTTGTAGCCGTCGAGATCGGCCTTCTCGAAATCGTCCCGCCAGCCGACGACGCGCTTGAACGGCGCCTCGGTGTCGAGGGCAGCGACGAAGTAGATCTGGCGTCCCTCTCCGAGGATCACCTTGGCCACAGGCGTCTTGACCTCGACCTGACGGCCAGTGACGTCGCTGATGGTGATCTTGGCATCAGCCGCCCTCGACGGGACGGGCAGGAGAGAAACGAGCGCCATGACTGCGCAGAGAGTCAGTTTGGGAAGCTGCATAATGCACCTCGCATCGAGAGGAAAAGGCGGCTTCTCCTATGACTGTCATAAAAGTATATCAAGCATTATCTTTTAGAATTACTACAATAAAGGTTAGATTTATCTAGTTTAGAAGAAGTCTATTCTATAGTTTAGAATACTTATAACTTGACGATTTCGGATCTTGAAGATAAATCGCGCCGCAATGCATGATTTTAACGGGCTGTCGGATGACGTCGAACTACACGCTTCGGGATGAAATTCGCGACTATTGGTCGGCTCGCGCACCGACCTTCGACCAGCAGGTGGGGCACGAGATCTTCTCGGAAGAGGAGCGGCAGGCTTGGCGCGAGTTGTTCCTGCGCCATCTCGGCCCCGGCGGAGGCCGCAGCGCGCTCGATCTTGCGAGCGGCACGGGGGTGATTTCCCATCTGCTCGACGGGCTGGGTTTCCAGGTCACAGGCCTCGATTGGTCGGAGGCGATGCTCAGCCGCGCCCGCGCCAAGGCCCAGGCACGCGGAGCCAAGATCCGGTTCGTCATGGGCGATGCCGAGCGGACGCTGGAGAAGCCGGAGAGCTATGACGTGATCGTAACGCGTCATCTGGTCTGGACCTTGGTCGACCCTCTGGCCGCCTTCCGGGAATGGCATTCCCTGCTGAAGCCCGGCGGCAAGGTGCTCATCGTCGACGGCGATTTCGTCTCGGACACGCTGGTAAAGCGCCTGATCCGCATGTTCGAACGCCTCTCCGGGAGAGCCACCGCAGCCCACACCCAAGATGCGATGAGAGAGACCCACGAGCGGATCCTGCGGCAGGTCTACTTTTCCAAGGGGGCCCGATCCGCCGAGGTCATCGACCTCCTCCGCCAGGCCGGCTTTGAAGGGATCACGATGGATCAGAATCTCCAGCGCATCCATCGCGAGCAGGCCAAGCATATGTCCCTGCTCAAGGGCTTTGAACGCGCGACCCAGCACCGCTATGTCATCGTGGCGACAAAATATTGAAGACGGTGCATCACCCCTCTGTTGCTGCGGCCAGCACCTAACTCATCATTGCCTACAAAGGTCTCGCAATGGCACATCCCGGACGTTGAGTACTCGACCCGAACGGAGCCTAAAGCGGATCCAATCCTCAGTGTTTCTCAATGAAAGGGCGCCCGTTGGGGCGGCCTTCTCTCCGGTCGGCTCCGGCAGTCGTTGCTCAATTGCGGCAGAGCTTTGGATTTCGTTACGACAGCAGCAAGTCCCTGAGGCGCTCATGTCCCGGAGGTTGAGCGACTGCCCCAACAAATCAAGCAGGAAGCTCCCATTCGTATAAACTGACGTCGGATGGAACCGAGGGAGTTTCCCATGCGCAGAATCATCCTCAAGACCGTGGCGGCGGCAAGTGCCGGCGCGTTTCCCCTGCTCGCGACATCGGCCTTCGCGCAGATGGCCTCCACGCGGAGCATGTCCTGCGAACAGGCGAGAGGGATGGTCGCCAGCGAGGGCGCGGCCGTCTTGAGCACGGGGCCCGATCAGTACGACCGTTACGTGAGCAGCCTGAGCTCCTGCCAAGTCGACCAGATTCTGGAGCCCGCCTGGGTGCCGACGGAGGATACGCCGCAATGTTCCGTCGGCTACAAATGCCGATCGCCGGGATATGAAATCCTTGCGGTCCTGCATCGCGCAAAAACGAAGCATTGAGGCTGGCCTCTTAGGCGACAGCGCAGCTGAGCCGTGTCATTTCTTCTTGTTGTACACGTCGAGCGTGACGGCCGCCAGAAGCACGAGACCCTTGATGACCTGCTGATAGTCGATTCCGATGCCGAGGATCGACATGCCGTTGTTCATGACGCCCATCACGAAGGCGCCGATGACGGCGCCTGTCACCTTGCCGACGCCGCCGGATGCCGAAGCACCGCCGATGAAGCAGGCGGCGATGACGTCAAGCTCGAACGACAGGCCCGCTTTCGGCGTGGCCGTGTTCAAACGCGCGGCGAAGATCAGCCCTGCCAAAGCCGCAAGGGCGCCCATATTGACGAAGGTGAGAAATGTCAGCCTCTCCGTCTTGATGCCGGACAGCTTGGCCGCTTTCTCGTTTCCGCCCAGAGCATAGATGCGCCGGCCGATGGTCGTCCGGTTGGTCACGAACGCATAAAGCGCGATCAGGACGAACATGATGATGAGGACGTTCGGCAATCCGCGATAGGTGGCGAGCAGATAGCTGAACGAGATGATGAGCGCGCACAGAATGGCGTTCTTGACGATGAACAGGCCCATCGGCGGCACATCGACGGCGTGCATCTGTTGTTTCGCGCGATTGCGCAGGCTGAAATAGACCAGCACCATTGCCGTCGCCACGCCGAGCAGGAGCGAGGTGACGTTCAACGCCTCGCCGCCGAAGACATCGGGAATGAAACCTGAGCTCAGCTTCTGGAAAGTCGGCGGAAACGGACCGACGGATTGTCCTCCGAGCAGCGTCAGGGTCAGCCCCTTGAAAACCAGCATGCCCGCCAGCGTGACGATGAAGGAAGGAACCTTGAAGAAGGCCACCCAATAACCCTGCGCGGCGCCAATCGCGGCGCCGACGAGGAGGCAGACGATGATGGTCGGAATGAAATGGATGTTGAACTTGACCATCATCACGGCCGCAAGCGCGCCGATGAAGCCGACGATCGACCCGACCGACAGATCGATATGCCCGGCCACGATGACGAGCAGCATGCCGAGCGCCATGATGACGATATAGCTGTTCTGGAGAACGAGATTGGTCAGATTGAGCGGCTTGAGGAGCGTGCCGCCCGTCACGACCTGAAAGAACAGCATGATGGCGAGGAGCGACACCAGCATGCCGTAGTCGCGGAAGTGGGATTTCAGGAAACTCCAATAGGAAGCCTGCTGTTCGACCCGAAGGTCCTCCGGAATCCTCGTATCCATCTCAGCGCCTCCCCGATCTGACGATCGCGTGCATGATCTTTTCCTGCGATGCCTCGGCGGCCGCGAATTCCCCGATCAGGGCGCCCTCGTTCATCACGTAGATCCGGTCGCACATTCCCAGAAGCTCCGGCATCTCGGACGAAATGAAGAGAACGCCCTTCCCCGCATCGGCGAGGTTGTTGATGATCGTATAGATTTCATATTTCGCCCCGACATCGATGCCCCGGGTCGGCTCGTCGAGGATGAGGATTTCCGGATTCGCGAAGAGCCATTTGCTCAGGACGACCTTCTGCTGGTTTCCGCCGGACAGGTTCAGGGTCTCCTGGAAGACGTTGGCGCTCCTGATCTTCAGCTTCTTGCGGTACTCGTTGGCCACCGTGAGTTCGCGCATCTCGTCGATGACGAATCTTTCGGAAACGCCGTCCAGATGCGCGAGCGTGACGTTCTTGCGGATGTCCTCCTCGAGAATGAGGCCGTATGTCTTGCGGTCCTCCGTGACATAGGCGATCCCGTTCGAGACGGCCCTCTCGACCGTGCTCACGTCGATTTCCCTGCCATGCAGCAGCACGCGCCCGGTGATGCGCTGGCCGTAGGTTCTGCCAAAGAGGCTCATGGCAAGCTCCGTGCGGCCGGCTCCCATGAGACCGGCGATGCCGACGATCTCGCCGCGCCTGATATGAAGATTGACCCCTTTGACCACGCGCACATCCGGGTGGATCGGATGATGGGCTGACCAGTCCTTGACCTCGAAAATGGGCTCGCCGATATGGGGCTCGCGCTTCGGATAGCGGTCGGCCATGGCGCGGCCGACCATGCCCCGGATGATCCGATCCTCGCTGATATCCTCTTTCCGGCAATCGAGGGTCTCGACGGTGCTTCCGTCGCGAAGAACGGTGATGGAATCGGCGACTTTCGAAACCTCGTTGAGCTTGTGCGAGATCAGGATCGAGGAAATGCCCTGGTTCCGGAACTGAAGCAGCAATTCCAGGAGCGCATCGCTGTCACTCTCGTTGAGGCTAGCGGTCGGCTCGTCGAGGACGAGGAGCTTGACCTTCTTCGACAGGGCCTTGGCGATTTCGACGAGCTGCTGCTTGCCGACGCCGAGATTGGTCACCAGGGTCTCGGGAGATTCCTTGAGCCCGACGGTCTTGAGAAGGCTCTTCGTACGCGAGAAGGCCGCCGACCAGTCGATGATCCCGTACTCGGCCTGCTCGTTGCCGAGAAAGATGTTTTCCGCAATCGACAGGAGCGGCACGAGCGCCAGCTCCTGATGGATGATGATGATGCCGAGCTTTTCGCTCTCGGCAATTCCCTTGAAGCGCCGCTCCTGGCCCTCGAAATGGATCTCCCCGGAATAGGACCCGTACGGATAGACGCCGCTCAGCACCTTCATCAACGTGGACTTGCCGGCGCCGTTCTCGCCGACCAGGGCATGAATCTCGCCGGCCTCGACCGTGAGGTTGACGTTATCCAGCGCGTTGACGCCCGGAAACGTCTTCGTGATCCCTCGCATCTCAAGGATCGGCTTCATCGCGTGACCTCAGATCAGGAACAGCCTTCGCGCAGCGGGGCCTTGCTCTTTCGAGCGAGGCCCGCCGGCATCGGGAACTATTTGATCTGGCTCTCGGTGTAGTAGCCGCTGCCCACCAGAACGTCCTTCCAGTTGGATGCATCGACACTCACCGGCTTCAGGAGATAGGACGGCACCGTCTTGACGCCGTTCTCGTAGGTCTTCGTGTCGTTGACTTCGGCCGGCTTACCCGCGAGCTGTGCATCGACCATGTTGGCGGCCACCTTCGCCAGTTCGCGCGTATCCTTGAAGACTGTCGAGGTCTGTTCCTTGGCGAGGATCGACTTGATCGACGGGATTTCGGCATCCTGGCCCGTGACGACGGGCATGGGCTGTTTCGGCGTGCCGTAACCGACGCCCTTCAGCGATGAAATGATGCCGATGCTCAGGCCGTCATAGGGCGACAGGACGGCATCCACCCGCTTGTCGTTGTAATAGGCGCTCAGAAGGTTATCCATGCGCGCCTGGGCGACGGCGCCATCCCAGCGCAGGGTCGAGACCTTGTCCATTCCGGTCTGGCCGCTGGCCACGACGAGCTTGCCGCTCTTGATATACGGCTCGAGCACGGACATGGCGCCATTATAGAAGAAGAAGGCATTGTTGTCGTCGGGCGAGCCGCCGAAGAGCTCGATGTTGAAGGGGCCCTTGCCCTCCTTCAGCCCCAGCGCCTTCTCGATGTAGCCTCCCTGCAGCACGCCGACCTGGAAGTTGTCGAAGGTGGCGTAGTAGTCGACATTCTTGGAATTGCGGATCAGGCGGTCATAGGCGATGACCTTGATGCCCTTGTCGGATGCCTGCTGAAGCGCGTCCGACAGCGTGGTGCCGTCGATCGCGGCAATCACGAGAACCTTGGCGCCCTTGGTGATCATGTTCTCGATCTGGGCGAGCTGATTGGGGATGTCGTCTTCGGCGTATTGCAGATCGACGGCGTAGCCCTTTTCCTTCAGGGACTTCACCATGTTGTCACCATCGGCGATCCAGCGGGCCGACGATTTCGTCGGCATGGAGACCCCGACAGTACCCTTGTCCTGAGCCTGCGCCGCATGGACCAGCCCTAAGGCCCCCAAAGCAAGCGCAGCAATGGTTGCTTTCACTGTCTTCAAGTTCGTTCTCCCTCTGCTTCGAGCCCAGGCAACTTGATGTGTCCGGTGCGTTACTGACGATCTCAATCAACAACCTCGCTTCGACGCGCGTCTGAGGTTTTCCGACGCGACCCCAACCTGTGATGGCAAGCAGCGCCCTTCTCCGTGGCGCCCGCGGCTTGCGTCAGGCAGTCAGACTGAAAAGCATGACGACTTTTTATAATAATACTATAATACTATCGTTGTTTGGCAAGGTCACGTCTGAGGTACGGCACTCAGGACAAGACCGGAAAAAGATTACGTATCAACAAGATAGCCTGCCAACCAAAGCAAAGCTGCGGGCTATCCCGGCCTTTTCTGCGAGAAGGCATGAAGCTGCACGGTCGCGACGGCGCCGGCATCGTGCTTGATCCGAATTCGCTCCGCCGTCCGCAGGATCAGCGTCGACATCGCGTCGCTCGCTGCGGATGCGTCACGCTCTTCGATTGCATCGAAGACGGCCTGATGCTGCTTCATCACCAATTTGAAGCGCTCATCGCTGGAGACGGGCGAGCTGACAGTGAAGGATGTCGCGAGAGCGGCCCCGATGACCGACCCGATGGATTGCAGGAACGGATTGCCGGACGCTTCCAGGACGGCCTGATGAAACGCCAGATCGGCCTTCGTAAAGCCCTGCCGGTTGTCCTCGCACCGGTACATCGCGAGCAGGGCCAGGCGCATGGCCTCGAGCTGCTCCGGCGTCCGGCGCAAGGCCGCGGTGGCGCAGGCCAATGGCTCGAGCGCCTGTCTGATCTCGAACAGCCAGCCCAGAAACTGTGCATCGACGCCGAGCTGGAGATGCCAGTCGAGAATGTCGGCATCGAACATGTTCCAGTTTTCGCGGCCGAGAACTTTCGTGCCGACCTTGGTCTTCGACTCGATCAGTCCCTTCGCCGCAAGGGTTTTCAAGGCCTCGCGCAAAGCCGTGCGGGAAACGCCGAAGAATTCCATCAGCTCGGCGTCGCCGGGCAGCGTGCTGCCGACGGGATAGCGCCCCTGCATGATGCTGTGGCCGATCCCGTGGGCGACCAGATCATGAGCCGAGCGGGGCCTGGAGGCCATTTTTACCGGATTGACTGAAATCATCGTACCACTCGTCAAACGCCAGCGTGACCGAACCGACATTGCCGCAGGCCACGCTGCACTACGATAAAAACAAAGCGAAATGCGCCAATAGCGATCTTTGTCCACCACAAACTCAGGGCTCCATCGAAAGACCGGCCGCCCCTTGAATGCGTGCCAACAACATTCCGAGGCAGCACCGCAGCCCGGCCAAAGCCTCCTCATCCCCCCGGACCCAGCCTATCCGGCTCGCTCCGACGCCCCCTCCTTCAAAATATTTCAGCCTTCGGCATCAACAGCCTTTGCAGACAATTTATTTATCATATTATATACACAAAGACGACGACCGTCGAGGTGAGTGAGACGAACCAAAGAGGTGGCCTCACCGACTTTCCCAGGAAATGAAGGACCGAGAAGCGAGCGATGAACGACGATCGAAAGCGTAAGCTGCGCAGCCATGCCTGGTTCGGCCGCCAGGACAAGATGGGCTTCTATTATCGCTCATTCCTCAAGAACAGCGGCTTCCCGCAGGATCAGTTCGAGGATCGCCCGGTCATCGGCATCTGCAATACATGGTCGGAGCTGACGCCCTGCAACTCGCACTTCCGCACCATTGCGGAGCATGTCCGGTACGGCGTGCTCGATGCGGGCGGCTTCCCCCTCGAATTCCCGGTCTCCTCCCTGGGCGAAGTGACGATGCGGCCGACGGCGATGCTGTTTCGCAACCTTGCCGCGATGGATGTGGAGGAAGCGATCCGCGCCCACCCTCTCGACGGGGTCGTCCTCCTGATGGGCTGCGATAAGACCACGCCCGCGCTTCTCATGGGTGCTGCCTCGGCGGATCTGCCGACCATCGGCGTCTCCGGCGGGCCGCAGCTCCGGGGAGTCTATCGCGGGAAATATATCGGCTCGGGCACGAACATCATTTCCATGAGCGAGCAGCTGCGCGCCGGCGAAGTAACCTTGCAGGAGTTTCATGAGGCCGAGGGCGGGATGAACCGGTCTCACGGCCATTGCATGACCATGGGCACCGCCTCCACGATGGCCTCGATGGTCGAGGCCCTGGGTGTCGGCCTTCCGGAGAACGCCGCCATTCCGGCAACCGACGCGCGGCGCAACCATCTCGCCCGCATGGCGGGGCGGCGGATCGTCGAGATGGTCAGGGAAGACCTCGTGCTTTCGAAGATCCTGACCCGGCAGGCCTTCGAGAATGCGATCCGGGCGCTTGCCGCCATCGGCGGCTCGACGAACGCCGTCGTGCATCTTCTCGCCATTGCCGGCCGCGCCGGGATCGACCTGACACTCGATGATTTCGACCGGCTGGGGCGGGACGTCCATTGCCTCGTCGACCTCATGCCCTCGGGCCGTTTCCTCATGGAGGATTTCTATTATGCCGGCGGTCTGCCCGTGGTTCTAAGGTCGCTGGGCGAGCGCGGCCTGTTGAACAAGGAAGCGCTCACCGTCAACGGCCATCCGATCTGGGACAACGTCAAGGATGCGCCGTGCTGGAACCAGGAGGTCATCACGAGCTTCGACGAGCCGTTCAAGGCCGATGCCGGCATCGCGATCCTGCGGGGGAACCTTGCACCGGACGGCGCCGTCATCAAGCCCTCGGCCGCCTCGCCGGAATTGATGAAGCATACGGGCCGCGCCGTCGTGTTCGAAACGATCGAGGAGCTTCATCACCGCATCGACGACGATGATCTCGATATCGACGAGACCTGCATCATGGTGCTCAAGCATTGCGGACCCAAGGGCTATCCGGGCATGGCGGAGGTGGGGAACATGCCCCTGCCCCAGAAGCTCCTGAAAAAAGGCATCCGCGACA
Organism: Microvirga sp. 2TAF3; assembly: GCF_052114965.1. Taxonomy (NCBI): domain Bacteria; kingdom Pseudomonadati; phylum Pseudomonadota; class Alphaproteobacteria; order Hyphomicrobiales; family Methylobacteriaceae; genus Microvirga; species Microvirga sp. 2TAF3. The sequence continues at coordinate 27,465 of NZ_JBFRFT010000004.1, forward strand.
TGGTGCGGATTTCGGATGCCCGCATGTCCGGCACCGCCTATGGCACGGTCGTCCTGCACGTTGCTCCCGAAGCGGCGGCCGGCGGTCCGCTCGCCCTTGTCCGGAACGGCGACCTGATCACCCTCGATGTCGCGGCGCGAAGCCTGCATCTTCATGTTGAGGATGTCGAACTCGCGAAAAGGCGCGAGAGCTGGGCACCGCCCCAGGCCCATGCCGTCCGTGGCTATGCCAAGCTTTACGTCGATCACGTGCTCCAGGCGGACAAGGGAGCCGATCTCGACTTCCTCGTCGGCAAGACGGGCTCCCCCGTCCCCCGCGACAATCACTGAGCTATGCACAGAACCAAGCCCGCAAGTATCGAAAGAGAGGAAACGGCCTTGTCTCAACCAGCCTCCGCGCGCCCCTATCGTGGCGTCTTCCCGGTTGTCCCGACCATCTTCGACGACGATGGACAGCTTGATCTCCGAGGGCAGAAGCGCGCCGTGGATTTCATGATCGATGCCGGCTCCGATGGCCTCTGCATCCTCGCGAATTTCTCCGAGCAGTTCGTCCTGACCGACAGCGAGCGCGAAATCCTGATGCATGCGGTGCTCGAACACGTCGCCGGCCGCGTCCCGGTGATCGTGACGACCACCCATTTCGCGACGCATATCTGCGCCGAGCGCAGCCGCCGCGCACAGGATGCGGGGGCCGCCATGGTGATGATCATGCCGCCCTATCACGGCGCGACGATCCGGATTCCGGAGGGCGGTATCTACAACTTTTTCCAAAAGGTGTCGGACGCCATCGACATCCCGATCATGATCCAAGACGCGCCCGTCGCCGGAACGCCCCTGTCCGCTTCGTTCCTGGCGCGGATGGCGCGGGAGATTGCGAATGTCGCCTATTTCAAGATCGAGGTTCCGGGCGCCGCCGGGAAGCTGCGCGATCTCCTGGCACTAGGCGGGAATGCGATCGAGGGGCCGTGGGATGGCGAGGAAGCGATCACGCTCATGGCCGATCTCGATGCCGGCGCGACCGGCGCAATGACGGGCGGTGCCTATGCGGATGGCATCCGCCAGATCATGGACCCCTATGTCGCCGGACGCCGCGAAGAGGCCCTGGCGGCCTATGAGCGCTGGCTTCCCCTCATCAACCATGAAAACAGGCAGTGCGGCCTTATCGCCTGCAAGGCGCTGATGAAGGAAGGCGGCATCATCCGGTCCGAGGCGGTGCGTCACCCGCTTCAGCCCCTCCATCCCGAAACAAGGAAGGGCCTCATCGAGATTGCCCGCCGCCTCGATCCCCTCGTGCTTCGCTGGGGTCGGTAAGCCGAGTTGGGCCCGTCCGGGCAATCTCTTTCATAGGGCGACCGAGCGCCTCTTTCGCGATCTCCGGTTCACGAAAGAGGCGCTATCCTTTTTGAAATGACGCCTTTTCTTCCGCAAAATCGGAGCCTTTTTTGCGTGTATTTTCCTAGAACGGCCCGCGCCACAGGGCCCAAATCCTGCGCCACTGGGCCAGGTCCACATTCGTGTGGAACGGATCGTAATCCCGCCTCTCCATGATACGCAGATAGGGTTCGACGAGGGCGAGGAGGCGGAAGGCAGGCGCGGCCTCCGGCGGGATCGTCGAACGGAGGGTTCCAACCTGGTCGAGATGTCTGCGGGCGACGGCGCGCAGATCGGCGAGCGCTCCCTTCAGACCCGGTCCGCCCCTTCCCGTCACGATATCGTCCCGCACGACGCCGTGCCGGGAGAGTATATCGGTGGGAAGAAAGACTTGCCCCTGGCGGGCATGCCAGGGAAAAGCCCGCAGCAGGCCGGTGACGGCATAAGCCACACCCGCATGGCCCGCGGCATCCGCATGGCCGGGATCGCCGCCGCCCATCAGGATGATGCTGGCGAGCCGGATCAGGCTGGAGGATGTTTCGCCGCAATAGCCTTCGAGGTCGTTCAGAGAGGGCATCGGATCGTCGTAGAGATCGAAGATCCGTGCATCGATCAGGCTGACCAGCGCCGGGCGCGGAAGGCGGAACTTCACGATGGTATCGTCGAGAGCCGCGGCGACCGGATTGGCTTTGACATCACCGCGGACCTCGCCCTGCAAGGCATCCCGCCACCATTGCAGGCGGATCTCGCCCAGCATGGCCTCCCGCACGGAATCGCGCACGCGGGCGATCTCGTAGTTGAAGGCATGGAGCGCGTGGAGATGCGGACGCTTGTCAGCCGGCGCGAACAGGCTGGCCCAGAACCGGTCGGGATCGGCCTCTCGCACGAGGGACTCGCAGTGGGAATAGGCGAAGCTCAGATCCTCCGTCGCCATGTCAGGGCACGGCGATCAGGGCCGCACCGACTTTTCGGTTCTCGGCCAGCAGGATGTTGTAGGTGCGCGCGGCGGCTCCGCTCTGCATGACATCGAGGCCGATCCGGGCCTCGCGGAAGCGCAGGCGCAGGTGCTCCGGGATCGCGGCGACGTCGAGGCCCGTTCCTAGGAGAAGAAGATCCAGGTCTTCGCCCTCGGCGAAGACCGGCGCCAGATTCTCCTCCGTGATCTCGGCAACGGCAGAGACCGGCCATGCCCGTATGCCCGACGGCAGGACGAGAATGGAGCCTCGATGGGACATGTCCGCGAAGCGGAAGCCGCCATTGCCATAGGCGTCGATCGGATAACGCCCGGGCACGAAGCCGTCATAGATACGGCCGCCGCTCATGAGCCTTACTCCGCCGGGGCGACCTTGCCCTCGGGGGCCTTCACGGTCTCCGGACTGCGGAGGCCGATATAGATCAGCATCGGCGAGGAGATGAAGATGGCCGAATAGGTGCAGATCACCACGCCGTAGAGCATCACCTGCGCAAAGCCCTCGATGGCGCGTCCGCCGAAGAGCACCAGCGCCAGAAGCGACAGGGCCGTCGTGGCGGAGGTCATCACCGTGCGCGACATGGTCGTGTTGATCGAGAGGTTCAACAATTCCTTGGTCGGCATGGTCTTATAGCGACGCATGAGTTCGCGCGTGCGGTCGAAGACCACCACGGTTTCATTCAGCGAATAACCCACGATGGTGAGGATCGCCGCGATCGAGGTCATATTGAACTCGTGCTGCGTGATCACGAAGAAGCCGATGGTGAGCACGATGTCGTGCAGCGTGCCGAAGATGGCGCCGAGGGCAAGCTCGCGCTCGAAGCGGAACCAGAGATAGAACAGCACCGCGATGACGGCGAGAATGATGCCGATGGTGCCCGATTGAACGAGCTCGCCAGATACGCGCGGGCCCACCGTCTCGACGCGGCGGAACTCGTACTCGTTGCCGAAGGTGTCACGCGCCTTCTGCACAACGGCGCTCTGCGCCGCCTCGCCGCCGGACTGAATGGGGAAGCGCAGCGACAGGCCGCCCGCGGTGCCGAACTCCTGCACCTCGACCTCGCCGAAGCCGAAGCCCTCGGCCGTCTGCCGGATCTTGGCGACGTCGGCCTGGCCGGACTTCGCCTGCAGCTCCATGAGCGTACCGCCCTTGAAGTCGATGCCGAAATTCAGGCCGACCGTCAGGAGCACCACCACCGTCGCGACCGAAAGGCAGGCCGACAGCGGGAAGGAGAAGCGCCGGAAGCGCATGAAATCGAAATGGGAGTTCTCGGGCCAGAGACGAAGAAGGCGCACGACAACAACTCCTTAAAACGGAAGGGTTTTCGGACGCATCCAATGATACCAGACCGCAATCATCATGCGCGTCAGGGTCACGGCGGTGATAACCGTCGTCAGGATGCCCAGAATGAATACGACGGCGAAGCCGCGAACGGGACCGGAGCCGAGGAAGAACAGGATCACCGCCGCGATGGCCATGGTGCTGTTGGAATCGACGATGGTCGCGAAAGCGCGCTCGAAGCCCGCCTGGATCGCAGATGGAATCGACCGTCCCGAATGCGCTTCCTCGCGGATGCGCTCGTAGATCAGCACGTTCGAGTCCACTGCCGTGCCGATGGTGAGCACGATGCCCGCGATGCCCGGCAGGGTCAGCGTCGCCTCGAGGACCGACATGAGGCCGAAGATCAGGCCCACATGGACCAGAAGCGCGATATTGGCGAAGAGGCCGAACAATCCATAGGTCGCAAACATGAAGATCACGACGAAGACGGCCGCTACATAGGTGGCCAACTTGCCGGCCTCGATGGAATCGTGGCCGAGGCCGGGGCCGACGGTGCGTTCCTCGACGACGGTCAGCTTGGCGGGCAGCGCGCCGGCGCGGAGCAGAACCGCGAGATCCTGGGCCTGCTGCACCGTGAACCGGCCCGAAATCTGGCCCGAGCCTCCGGTGATGGCGGACTGGATCGTCGGCGCGGAAATCACCTCGTTGTCGAGGACGATGGCGAGCGCACGGCCGATATTCTCCGTGGTCGCCTGGCCGAAGCGCTGAGCTCCACGGATGTTGAAGCGGAAATTGACGATGGGCTCGTTTGTGCGGCTGTCGAAGGCGGGCTGCGCATCGACCAGATCGCCGCCCTCGACGATCACGCGGCGCTCGACCGGGACCTTCTGTCCGCCCGCATCACGCATAGGGAGCATGTCCACGTCGGCCGCGCCCTGCTGTCCGAGCATCCGGAATTCAAGCTTCGCGGTCCGGCCCAGAAGCTCCTTGAGGCGCTGCGGATCCTGCAGGCCTGGAACCTGCACGAGGACGCGGTCCGTGCCCTGGCGCTGAATGCTCGGTTCGGTCGTTCCGCCGAAATCGATACGCTTGCGAATGACCTCGATGGACTGGTCGACGGCCCTGCGGACCTTCTCGTTGATGCCGGCATCCGTATAGGCGAGCGTGATCAGGCCGTCGGGCGTGGTCGTGATATCGATATCCCGGTTGCCGCCCTGCCCCAGCACGGCATTGCCGATGGGCTGGGACAGCTCGCGCAGGCGGGGCAGGACCCGGTCGCGCTCGGCTGCGTCGGGGACGCGGATCTGCACGCCGCGCTGGTTGAGCTGGATGCCGCCCTGCGGCGAGACGCGGGCCTCGCGCAGCACGCGGCGGACATCGTCGCGAAGCTGGGTGGACTGCGTCCGCAGAAGATCGGGAACATCCACCTCGAGCAACACGTGCGAGCCGCCCTGAAGGTCGAGGCCGAGCACGACGGCGCGGGACGGGATCAGCCATGACGGCACCCATCCCGGCAGGGAGTTTTGGAATGCCTCGCGATGCTCGCGGCCCATCAAGCTCGGGACAGCGAGAAGAAGGCCGATTATGATGACCGCCATGGTGGCGATGATCTTCGACTTCGAGAAGCGCAGCATCGTCAACTCAACCTTTTCTAAGAGACCGGCCGTCTATCAGGCCTTGACCGGCTCGCCCTTGGTCCGAACCTCGGAGATATTGCCCCGGGCAACCTTCACCTTCACGCCATCGGCGATCTCAACCTCGATATCGGGCGAATCCTCGAGAACCTTCGTCACCTTGCCGATAATGCCGCCGGAGGTGACGACCGTGTCGCCGCGACGCACGTTCTTGATCATCTCCTGGTGCTCGCGCACCCGGCGCTGCTGCGGCCGGATGATGAGGAACCACATGATGACGAAAATGAGGATGAAAGGGACGAGATTCGTGATCAGCGAAGTCATGTCTCCCCCAGTGGGGAGCCCTTGCGCGAAGGCGGGCGTAATGAACAAGCGGCTCTCCATGAGTAAGGCGCGTGGCGGGCCGTCGAGGCCTACCCGCGCCGAGCAGGGTTGGAACGGGGCGGACTATAACCATCGACTTCACGAAATCAATGAAGTTGCGGGGATTTCCAGAGGTTGCGTCGATGGACGCTGCCCGGCTTCCACGATAAGCAAGGCTTTTACCCGCTAGAAGCGCCATGTCCAAGTCTCCTTCCGATCCGACATCCCCTCTCATTTCGCCCGAATCCCTGGCACTTCTGCACCGCATCGCCGATGCCCTGGACCGGCTGGCCCCTTCGGCCAGGACTCACGCAGATTTTACGGCGGCGGACGCCTTCGTATGGCAGGCGGCGGGGCGGCGGCTCTCGCCTGTCCCGAAGGTGAACCGGGTCGCGATGAGCCTTCTGCGCGGCATCGACCGGGTCCGCGACACCCTTGCCGAAAATACCCAGCGCTTCGCCAGGGGGCTCCCCGCCAACAACGCCCTGCTCTGGGGCGCGCGCGGCATGGGTAAATCATCCCTGGTCAAGGCGGTTCACGCGGAAATCAATCACACACGGCCCGCCGATTCGCGCGCTCTCAAGCTGATCGAGATCCACCGCGAGGACATCGAGACCCTGCCGGAGCTGATGGCGCTCCTGCGCGCCGACCCGCACCGCTTCGTCGTCTTCTGCGACGATCTCTCCTTCGATTCCGACGATACCTCCTACAAATCCCTCAAAGCGGTGCTGGAGGGCGGCATTGAGGGGCGGCCCGACAACGTGATCTTCTATGCCACGTCGAACCGCCGCCACCTGCTGCCGCGCGATATGATGGACAACGAGCGCTCCACCGCCATCAATCCGGGCGAGGCGGTCGAGGAAAAGGTATCCCTGTCGGACCGCTTCGGCCTCTGGCTCGGCTTCCACAAATGCAGCCAGGACGAATATCTGGACATGGTCTTCGGATATGTCGATCATCTCGGCCTCCAGGGCGACCGGGACACCATCCGCGCCGAGGCGCTCGAATGGGCCACGACCCGCGGGGCGCGTTCCGGGCGGACGGCCTGGCAATATATCCAGGATCTGGCGGGACGACTGGGGAAGGCGATCTGACACGCCACCCAGGCAGTCATCCCGGACGGCGCAGCCGATCCGGGATCGCATGCTAGACGAAGATAAGCGCGCCGCTTTTCCCTCCCCTTGCGGGGAGGGATTAAGGGTGGGGGTCGCAAAGTCAGAGCGCTTCGTCTCGTTGGAGAGGCATCAAGGCCGATACAGCCTTCACTCCACCCCGCTTCACCCGGTCGTTCCACCCCCACCTCCAGCTCCTCCCCATCGCAAGTCGGGTGTTCCCGACTTGCGCCAGATGAAGCGGATCTCGGGAACACCCGAGATCCATGGGGAGGAGAGCAGGTCGCGCCTCTCCGGAAAGATGGCGGCGTCGGCAAAAGCAAAGGGACGGCGGCTGAGCTCCGCCGTCCCCTCACGCAATCAGCTTCAAGAAGAGAAGGCTGATCGTAAACGGGTCTCTATAGGGATACGGCTGTCGTCAGCCGCCGAGATGCTTGATCGGGTCGACCGGCGTCGCGCCCTTGCGGATCTCGAAGTGAAGCTGCGGCGAGGTCACGTTGCCGGTCTGACCGGATGTGGCGATCACCTGCCCGCGTTTCACCTGCTCGCCACGCTTCACATTGAGCGAGCCGTTATGGGCATAGGCCGAGACGAAGCCGTTCTCATGACGGATCAGGACCAGATTGCCGTAGCCCTTCACCTCGCTGCCGGCATAGGTGACGGTTCCGGCCTCGGCGGCCTTCACGGGCGTCCCTTCCGGAACGGCGATATTGATGCCCTCGTTGCCGCCATTGGCGCCGAAGCCGGCAATGACGCGGCCACGGGCGGGCCAACGGAAGTCGCCTGCCGGATCGGCGGCGACGCTGGCTGTCTCTTCGGGCTCACGTGCCGGCTCTTTCTTGGCGGCCTGCTGCGGCACGGGCGCTGCGGCGACCGGCTGCGGCGCCGCCACGGGCTTCACCGGCTGAGGCTCGGCGATGGAGGCCACCTTCTGCGGCTCCACGGGCCTGGGCGCGGAGACCAGCGGCTCGGCAGTTGCCGAAGCGACCTTCACAGGCGCAGCCGGCTCGGCCTTCGCCGTCGCCATTCCGGGACGGACATGCTTCGGGGCTTCCACCGGCACCACGGGAGCGGCGGCAGCCTTGGAATTTTCGACGAGACGGAACTTGGGCTGTGCGGCAGGAGCCTGCGCAGCTGGAGCAGGCGCCGCGGCAACCTGGGTTCGGGACGAAGCACTATAGACCGGGATGACGAGACGCTGGCCGGGCGTGACCTGGCTCGGGCTGGAAAGGCCACTCGCCGCCAGGATGGCATTCGCCGGCACGCCATAGCGCTGCGAAATCATATTCAGGTTGTCGTTGCCGCCGACCGTGATCTGCGTTCCGCCCGCGGCCGACCAACCTCCCGAGTTGCCGGACGCGATGGGCATCGGCGCCGAGGCGACGCGTGAGGGCTGAGACAGGGGCTGTGATTGAACGGGGGGCAGCGCCTGTGCCTGAACCGGGCCGGTGGGCATGGCGGCCATGGACTGGGGCTGAGCCGGCGATGCGGCGGGCGCGGAACTCGTCTCGAACCTCTCGCTCGACGAGAAGGGATTGGAGAACGGGCTTTCCGCGAACCGCATCGTGTCCGAACTACAGGCTGCCGCAGCGCTGCCGATCAAGCTCACCAGAGCGATCCGCGATACCGCGATCCAATGCCCAGAACACTTACGCTGCCGCATAATTCAACCCCAACCGGACGCAACTCGATGGGGGCATTAAAACCCTATTGAGGTTAAGCAACCGTTTCCGACGTGAATTTTGTCGTAACCTTGATCGAAAAATTTTGCCGGATTCGTCAGAGCGTTTCCGCGACGCCCGTCACCAGCGGCGACAGGCGCAAGGTCGCGCCGATCTCCTGCCTCAACTCGCCATCGTCCGACCGGTCGATGCGCACGAGGCGCGGCAACCCATCGACGGTCAGCGCGCCGACAAGGCGTCCGCCTGGACCGAGCAGCGACGTGACGGCGCCTGGGATCACCGCCCCTGCCCCATTGAGCAGAATGCGGTCGAACCGCTCGCGCGGGCGTACGCCGAGCCCGTCGCCGATCTCGATGCGGATCTTGCCCGCATCGACGATCTTGAGGTGCTGCTTCGCACTTTCCGCCAGCGTATTGAAGCGCTCGATGGTAACGACCTCGGCACCGAGCCGGGCAAGAAGCGCCGTGACATAGCCTGTGCCGGTGCCCACCTCAAGAATGTGCTGTCCGGGAGCGACGCCGAGCGCAAGCAGCATCGTGGCCACCGTACCGGGGCCCGTCATGGATTGGCCACAGGGAAGCGGCAGGGCGACATCGGTGCGCGAGAGATCGCTGAAGCGGCGCGGCGCGAAGACCTCCCGGGGCACGAGCTCCATCGCGCGCAGCAGCGCCGTATCGCGGATGCCGCGTGCGCGCAGGGACAGAATGAAGGAAGCGACGCCCACTGCCTCATGCTCGGCGCGATGATCTGCTTGCCCGTAGAGGGGCAGATCAATCTGGTCCGGTCGAGGAGATGGCTCCTTCATCGCTTCCGCATCATCCTCATTCGAAGGCCTGGGCGTAGCGCGTCAGGGTCGGCTCATCGGTCATGTCGAGGCGCAGCGGCGTAATCGCGATGCGGCGATTGGCAATCGCCCAGAGGTCCGTGCCGTTGGCAGGCGTGAACGGGCGGCGCTCGAAGGCGATCCAGTAATAGGGATTGCCGCGCCCGTCCTCGCGCTCGTCGAGGCGCAGGAGTTCCTTCGTCCGCTGCCCTTGGTTGACGATGGCGGCACCCTCGACCTCGTCCGGCTCGCAATCCGGGAAATTCACATTGACGAGGATGCCCTGGTCGATGCCGGTCTCCAGGACCCTGCGAATGACTTTTGGGCCATGATGCTCGGCGCAATGCCATTTGAGGGCATTGCGCCGGCCTGCGCCATAAGCCTGCGAGAGCGCGATGGAGGGGACGCCGAGAAGCGTGCCCTCGATCGCCCCCGCGACCGTGCCGGAATAGCTCACATCCTCGGCGACGTTCTGGCCCCGATTGACGCCGGACAGGACGAGATCCGGCTTCTGATCGCGCATGAGGTGGCGGATGCCCATGATCACGCAATCGGTTGGGGTGCCTTTTACGGCAAAATGCCGGTCCGAGATTTCGCGCAGACGCAGAGGATCGTTGAGGGACAGGGAATGAGCGACGCCGCTCTGGTCCGTTTCCGGCGCCACGACCCAGACATCGTCGGACAGGGCACGCGCGATGGTCTCCAGGGTCGCCAGTCCTGGAGCGTGAATGCCGTCGTCGTTCGTGCAGAGAATGCGCATGTCAGGCCTGCCGCTCGAGCCGGGAGAGCCCGCCCATGTAAGGCTGAAGCGCCGTCGGGATCGTGACGCTGCCATCCTCGTTCTGGTAATTCTCCAGCACCGCGACGAGGGTGCGGCCCACCGCGAGTCCCGAGCCGTTGAGGGTGTGCACGAAGCGCGGCCCCTTGCCGTCGGCGGGACGATAGCGGGCGTTCATGCGGCGCGCCTGGAAATCGGTGCAGACCGAGCAGCTTGAAATCTCGCGATACATCCCCTGCCCCGGCAGCCAGACCTCGATGTCGTAGGTCTTGGCGGAGGCAAAGCCCATGTCGCCCGTGCAGAGCGTCATGGTGCGGAACGGCAGATCGAGTTTCTTCAGCACGTTCTCCGCGCTTACGAGCATGCGCTCATGCTCGTCGGTGGAGGTCTCGGGCGTGGTGATCGAGACGAGTTCGCATTTCACGAATTGATGCTGGCGGATCATGCCGCGCGTATCGCGCCCGGCAGAGCCCGCCTCGGCGCGGAAACTCGGGGTGAGCGCGGTGAAGCGCAGCGGAAGCTCTTCTTCCGCGAGGATCTGCTCGCGCACCAGATTGGTGAGCGTCACTTCCGCTGTCGGGATGAGGCCGTAGCGGGCTTCCCTGATCGCCTTCTCGAGCGCCTCGCGTGTCACCGGTCCTTCCAACACCGACGCCACGAGCGTTTCCAGCGACGAACCCGGTAGGGCCCAGAACTGGTCGTCCTCGAATTTCGGCAATTGCGCCGTGCCGAACATGGCCTCGTCGCGCACCAGCAGCGGCGGGTTCACTTCCGTGTAGCCGTGCTCGGTCGTGTGCAGGTCGATCATGAACTGGCCGAGCGCCCGCTCCAGGCGCGCAAGACCTGCCTTCAACACGACGAAGCGCGAGCCGGAAAGCTTCGCAGCCGTCTCGAAATCCATCAGCCCGAGATCTTCGCCGATCTCGAAATGCTGCTTGGCGGCGGCAAGGTTTTTCGGATTGCCGAAGCGATGACGCTCCACATTTCCGCTTTCGTCGATCCCGACAGGCACCCCGTCCTTCGGGGTGTTCGGGATGGCGGCGAGCCTGTCGTGAAGCTCCTTCTCGGCGTCCCGCTCCTCCTGCTCGAGCTGCGGCACGCTCTCCTTGAGACGTGCGACTTCGGCCATCAGTTCCTGGGCGCGGGCCTCGTCCTTCTTGGCCTTGGCCTGGCCGATTTCCTTCGACAGCGCGTTGCGGCGTTCGAGAGCGGCCTGGAGGGCGGAGACGGCGCTCTTGCGGCGATCGTCGAGCGCGATCAGTTGCGCGGACAGGGGCTCCATGCCCCGGTTCAGGAGGCCTTTGTCGAAAGCCGCGGGATTGTCGCGGATGGAACGAATGTCATGCATGGGAACCGACCGTGCTTCAAGACGCGGCCCCGTTGTCGCAACATGACCGCCCCCTTCAGGATGCCAAGGTTAGCGGCCAGCAGTAAAGGACCTCGGTCCTATCCGGCTGCCGCGCGCGCGGCCTCGGCTTCCGCACGCTTCTTCTCGGCCATTCGGACGGAGAAGATGGACGCCTCGTAAAGAAGCAAGGTGGGGACCGCAAGGGCGAACTGGCTGATTACATCAGGCGGCGTCAGAACGGCCGCCAGAATGAACACGACCACGATCGCGTAGCGGCGCTTGTCCTTCAGGAACTGCGAATCGATGATCCCTGCCCGCGCCAGAAGGGTCAGGACCACCGGCAACTGGAAGCAGATGCCGAAGGCGAAGATCAGCGTCATGATGAGCGACAGATACTCACTCACCTTAGGCAGGAACTCGATGCTCGGGGTCGAGGCCGTCGCTAATTGCTGCATGCCCACGGAGAAGCGCATGAGCAGCGGCATCGCGATGAAATAGACGACCGCGGCACCGATGGCGAAGAGGATCGGCGTAGCGAAGAGATAGGGCAGGAAGGCGCGGCGCTCGTTCTTGTAGAGGCCGGGCGCCACGAACTTGTAGATCTGGATGGCGATGATCGGAAAGGCTAGGAAGCCCGCGCCGAAGGCCGCGACCTGAAGCTGCGTGAACAGGTATTCGAGGCCGTGGGTGTAGACGAGATGCGCCTTCTCCGGGGAGCCGACGGCAATGACATACGGCCAGACCAGAGCGTTGTAGATGTACTTCGCTCCGGTGAAGCAGATGAAGAACATCACCACGAAAGCAAGCAGCGCCTTGATCAGGCGGGAGCGCAACTCGGTGAGATGCTCAATCAGAGGCGCGCGCGACGCCTCGACCTCATCCTCTTCGACAGTCGTCATTCGGGCTTCGCGTCCGGTTTTTCTGTGGAGGGTGCCGGGTTGGCCGGTGGCGCGGCCGCTTCCTTGGCCACGGCCTCCTGCTTCAGGGCGGCCGCAATGGATTCCGCCGGATCGACGATCGGCGGCACGGATGGAATCGGCAGGGCGATGGATGGCTCGACAGGAGCCGGGGGACTGGCCTCCCCGCGGGCCTGGGCGGCAGCCTCGGAGGCAGTCTCGGTGGCTGTCTTCTCGTGAGCGGTGGCCGGTGCCTCGATGGCGCCCTTCAACTCGTCCCGGATCGTCTGCATCGGGTTGAAGCCCTGGTTCATCGACGTCACGGAATCGTTAAGACCCTGGAGCTGACGCTTGGCATCGTCGAGCTCGGCCTCCCGCATGGCCTCGTTGAACTGGCCCTGAAACTCCGCCGCCATGCGACGAAGCTTGCCGGTGACCTGCCCAACGGTTCGCAGCGCCTTCGGTAGATCCTTCGGGCCGATGACGATCAACGCAACGGCGCCGATCACCATCACTTCACCCCAGCTCATGTCAAACATGGCGCGGCCCTGACCTTGCCCCTACGCTACGAAACCCATGGGGCCGAAGCCCATGGCGCGGCTTTAAACGATCAGCCGATCTTGTGGTTCGACGTCGTCGCCGTCGTCGTCGACGACGGGTTCGGGGACTGATGATCAATGGTCCGGACAGGTTCGGACGGCTCGGACGGCTTCGCCGGAGCGTCCTCTTCCGCCATGCCCTTCTTGAAGGCTTTGATGCCCTTCGCGACATCGCCCATCATGTCCGAAATCTTGCCGCGTCCGAACAACAGGACGACAATCAGACCCACCACGATCCAATGCCAGATACTCGCGCCACCCATGGCAATCCTCCTGCGCCTCGTCGGGCGCGGCCTTATGAACTTAAACTTGCCGCCAACCTAGGGATCCGACGCGGCGAAAACAAGGACATCCTTCGGATCGATATCGATTCCCACATCTTGCCCTTCCTTCACCGCGACCGGATCATGAATGCGGGCCTGAAGGGGCCTGTCGACGCCTTGGACGCCCACATGAATCATGTCGACCTCCCCGAGGAAGCGGCGCGACACCACCCGGCCCGGCAGGCAGAAGCCGGGAGGCTTCAATCGCAGCCCCTGGGGCCGCACGCAGACCACGGCGGCGCCATCGGGCAGATGCGGGGCCGGAAACACCCCGACGGGACAGGAAACCTGACCGTTTCGCACCACACCCTTGACCTCGTTGAAATCGCAGAAGAAGCGCGCCGCGAACAGGTTGACGGGATGCTTGTAGATTTCCTCTGAGGTTCCCTCTTGGATCACCGCGCCCGAACGCATCAGGACGATTCGGTCGGCAATGCGCATCGCCTCCTCCGGATCGTGAGTTACGACGATGGTGGTCGCGCCCGTTTCCCGAAGGATCGCAACGGTTTCATCGCGGATCGCATCGCGCATGCGCCGGTCGAGATTGGAGAAGGGCTCGTCCATGAGAAGAACGCCGGGCCGAGGCGCGATGGATCGCGCAAGCGCCACCCGCTGCTGCTCGCCGCCGGAAAGGGTATGCGGGAATTCGTCGGCGTAATGCTCGAGCCCGACCCGGGACAGAGCCCGGCGGGCAGCAACCCCGGCCTCTGGCGCCGTCAGGTCCTTCAGGCCGAACATGACGTTCTGCAGCACCGTCATATGCGGGAACAGGGCATAATCCTGGAACATCAGGCCGATGCCGCGCCGCTCCGGCTCGACATAGGCGTTCGGCCCGCTGACCTCGATCCCGTCCATCAGCACGCGGCCAGACGTGGGCGTTTCGACCCCCGCCGCGATGCGCAGCAGGGTCGTCTTGCCGCAGCCGGAATGACCGAGAAGGCAGACCAGTTCGCCCGGCTCCACCGTCAGCGATACCCGATCGAGAACGCGCAGGTCGCCGTAGGTCTGGACAATATTGTCGAAAGTCAGCTGGGCGGGAATCGACGCGCCTGCCGTCCCGCGCTGCCCCCAGAGAGGCAGACGGAAGCGATCCCTGACTTGCATTGGCTTTGCCGTCATTCCGCGCCTGTCTCGCCCTCGTCGAGTTCGAGCGGGTGGAAGAGGTCGTCCTGATTGAGCGGGTCCTCGTCCTCACGCAGGGCATTGTCGTCGGAGGGCACCGGCACGGAGAGATCGGACGGAACCCGCCCCTCCATGAAACCCGCCCCTTTCAGCTCTTCGAGGCCGGGCAGATCCTCGATGGCGTCGAGGCCGAAATGCTCAAGGAAATGCGGCGTGGTACCGTAGGTAACGGGCCGCCCAGGCGCCTTGCGGCGGCCCCGCAGGCGGATCCAGCCCGTTTCGAGCAGGGTGTCGAGGGTGCCCTTCGAGGTGGCGACGCCACGGATTTCCTCGATCTCGGCCCGCGTCACCGGCTGGTGATAGGCAACGATCGCCAGGGTCTCCATGGCGGCGCGGGAGAGCTTGCGCTGCTCCACGACATCGCGGGCGAGCACGAAGGACAGGTCGCTGGCCGTGCGGAAAGCGAACCGTCCCGCGATCCGGACGAGATTGACCCCGCGCCCCGCATAGAGGGCCATCAGATCCTCAAGGATCGCTCCGACATCGGCGCCCTCGGGCAGACGTCCCGTAAGATCGTCCACGCTCAAAGGCTCGGCGGAGGCGAAGAGCAGCGCCTCGGCGATGCGCATGGCCTCGCCGTGATCGGGAACCTGAGGGGTATCAGAAGCCGGAACTTCCACCGTTTCGTCTGTCGTTTCCATTTCAGGCTCCTGCCTCGGCCGGACCCGTCACCGGCTTGACCCAGACCGGGGCGAAGGCTTCGTCCTGCCGGACGGTGAGTTTGCCCTCCCGCACCATTTCAAGGGTGGCGGAAAGGGCGGAAGCCAGCACGGTCGGGCGCATGGACGGTTCGACCATATACTCCACCAGATAGGAATCGAGGGTCGTCCAGTCGCTCAGATGACCGACAAGCCGCTCCAGCGCCTCGCGCGCATCGATGAGCGACCAGACGTTCCGCTTATGCAGGGAAACCCGGGCATTGAACTGGATCTGGCGCTGGCGCGCATAGGCCTTGAGAAGGTCGTAGAGGGTCGCTTCATAACGGGAATCTTTACGGATCACCACCGGTTCCGGCGCGCCGCGGGCGAAAACGTCCCGGCCGAGCCAATCGCGCTCGCCCAGTTTCTTGGCAGCCTCGCGGATGGCTTCCAGGCGACGCAGGCGCAGGGCAAGAGCCGTCGCCAGTTCCTCCGCGCTCGGCCCTTCGCCCTTGGGCGGCTCCGGCAGCAGCAGGCGTGATTTGAGATAGGCGAGCCACGCCGCCATGACGAGATAATCCGCCGCAAGCTCCAGGCGCATGCGGCGCGCCTCCTCGATGAAGACGATGTATTGCTCGGCCAGCGCCAGGATCGAAATCTTGTGGAGATCGACCTTCTGCCGCCGGGCGAGCTCGAGCAGGAGATCGAGCGGTCCTTCGAAACCGTCCACGTCGACGAGGAGCGCAGGCTCGCTCTCGGCCCGCTCGACGGGGGCGACGTCCTCGAAGGGTAAAGGCTGTGCCATGAACGATACTCAACTCAACCGGTTCTGAGCTTCGGCTGCTTAGGCAACCATCGCAAGGGCGGCGTCAAGTCTTGCGCGGGCATCCACAGGATCGAAAGGCTCCACCTCGTGGCGGATGCGCTGGAGTGCCGCCTCGGCCCGGCGCAGGGCTTCCCCTTCCAGCACAGGCGCTCCTTCGGCCACGGCCGTCATTTCCTCCATCCTGCCGTTGCAGTGAAGCGCCATGTCGCATCCTGCGGCAAAGGCGGCCTCCGTTCTGTCGCGGAAAGAGCCGGACAGGGCATGCATGGACAAATCGTCGGTCATGACGAGGCCGTCGTAGCCGAGATGACCGCGGATGATCTCCGACATGACTGTCGAGGATGTCGTTGCAGGATTGTCGGGATCCAGGGCGGTGTAGACCACGTGGGCGGTCATCGCGAGGGGCATGTCGGTGAGCGTGCGGAAAGGCGCGAAATCGTGTCGTTCCAGCTCCTCGCGGGAGGCATCGACGACAGGAAGCGCAAGATGACTGTCCGCGCCCGCGCGGCCATGGCCCGGCATGTGCTTGACGACGGGCAGGACGCCGCCGGCCAACAGGCCTTCGGCTGCGGCACGCCCGAGGACAGCCACCTGCTCCGGGGTCCGGCCATAGGCCCGGTCGCCGATCACGTCGTGAGCCCCGGGCATGGGCACGTCGAGGACGGGCAGGCAATCCACGGTAATGCCCACCGCGCGCAGATCATGCGCGATCAGCCGGGCGCCGAGGCGCGTGACCTCGCGCCGAACCAGGGGATCGTTGGCATGAAGGCGGCCATAGGTGCCGCCGGCGGGATATTTCGACCAATGGGGAGGCCCCAGGCGCTGCACGCGCCCACCCTCCTGATCGATCAGGATCGGCGCATCCGCGCGACCGACCGTCTCCCGCAGCGCGTCGCAGAGCGCCCTGACCTGCCCGGGGTTATCCACGTTGCGCTTGAAGAGGATGAATCCCCAGGGTGCCGCATCCTTGAAGAAGGCTGCTTCGTCGGGAGTGAGTTCGGTGCCGGAACAGCCAGCAATAAAGGCGCGGGTGATCATGCCCGCGCCTTACGTCCCCTGCCATGCAGGGTCAAGAAAATCCGCCAAGAATGCTGGGTGCAAGAATGCTGGGCGATCGTGCCGGTCAGCTCAGTTCTTGGCGACGAAGCACTGTCCGCCCTGCCCTTGCAGCTTGGAGCAGAGGGTGGAAGCCTCGCTCTGCGACATGGGTCCGACCCGGACGCGATAGATGGTGTTGCCGTTCACTTCGGCCTTGCGGATCAAGGCTGACTGCCCATCGAGATCCGAATATTTCCGCTGGAGCTGCGCGAGAGACTTCTGCGCGGCGCTTTCGGAATTGGCCAGACCGAGTTGGACCGAGAAACCACCGATCGAGGCCGTATCGGCCGGAGCCGCAGCTGCAGGCGCGATCGCCGTAGGTTGTGCGGAAGCAACGCGCTGGGGCTTTGGTTGCGGCGAAGCGTCGCCGGGGGCTTCAGCCACCGGGGCCGGCTTAGGCGCAGGAGCCGCAGGCGTGGCTGCGACCGGCTTCGGCTGCGCCGGCGCAGCCGGGGGCTGGGTGGCAGTGGGCATGGTCATGGTCGGAGGGGCGGCGGGCGCCGCGGGACGGGCATTGCCGCCATCGGCCTGGCCCATGGATCCATCGGGACGAATCGTTACCGTGCGCACTTTCCGCGGCTCGCCGAGATTGAGACCGTTCGCGGGCTGTTGCGGATTGGCCGTCGCGCCTGTCGCATCGGAGGCGGCATTCATCCGCGCCACCTGCTTGACGTCGACCGGCTGCTCGGTCCGGGTAACGACCTTGGTCTCGGCGTTCTGGTTGGTGCGCTCGTAGATCTGCTTGTTCTGATTGGGGATTTCGACGCCGCCGGGATTTTGCGGCTGCACCTTGATCGGCTCGTTGGTTGCCTTGATCAGAGGGGGCTCTCCACCCGTGACGGCGGAAGACGTGCCGCCCAGGAAGAAGGCTCCGCCAGCGCCGATGATCGCCGCGCCCAGAACAGCGCCGATAGCGATGAAGCCTTTGCGCGAACGGGGCTTTTCCAGAACCTGATAGCCGTCGTGATCGGCATGGTCGTAGCCGGTGGCGGCATGGTGGCCGCTCTGCTCGTCGTAATAATCCTGACCATAGGCGCCGCTGTCGTAAGAGGCGGGGTTCTGCGTCTCATAGGCATAAGCCTGTTCGTCGCCCCTCACCTCCGACCTGGCATATTGCCTGGGGTCGTAGGCGGGCACGTCTAGCTGGCCGGACTGATTATGGGCCTGCGATACCCGGGAAGGGGCGGCCGCATCGGCCCGAACGGCGAACAGATCATCGAGATTGGCGGGCTGGGCACCGCCCGAGCGCCGGGGCGCCTCGCTCGTCAGGAGGGACTGGAAAGGATCGTCCTGGCCCACGATCCGGGCCAATTCCGCAAGGGGATCGTTCCGCCCGGTCGAGGCAGATTGTGCAGGGTTTCCCTGCGCCTGGGCGATTTGACGCTCGATCTCGTTCAGATCAACCGCAAAACGGGGCTTCATTGATTCGCTCATCGCGCGGGACCTCCGGGTAACCCGATGCGGACGCCCATCGCCCACATCGGCACGACGTTAGAGAACCCGGCACAAGTGTTCAGAAACGGTTTCTCCGCCTCAAAACTTCAGCGCATTTCGTCGGGAGCCGTAACGCCCAGGATCGCAAGTCCCGCTGCCAATACGCCCTTCAGGGCATACACGAGAGCGAGTCTTGCTTTTGTTAAATCTTCATCAGTTTGATTAACAAAGCGTAATTGCGGCAAGTCTTTGCCCTTATTCCACAAACTATGGAAGGCGCTGGCAAGGTCATAAAGGTAAAAAGCCACGCGATGCGGCTCATGAGCCTCGGCCGCAGCCTCAACCATGCGCGGAAACTGCGCAATTCGGTGAATCACATCCATTTCCGCTTCGTCTTGAAGCTGGGACAGATTCGCCTTTTCGAGTTGCTGCGGCAAAAAGTCCGCCCCTGGGAAAGCCTCGGTCGCCTGACGGAGAACCGAGGCGCAGCGTGCATGGGCATACTGGACGTAGAAGACGGGGTTGTCCTTGGACTGCTCGACGACCTTGGCCAAGTCGAAATCGAGGGTAGCGTCGTTCTTGCGGAACAGCATCATGAAGCGAACTGCGTCGCGCCCGACCTCATCCACCACATCGCGAAGCGTCACGAAGTCCCCGGCCCGCTTGGACATTTTCACCGGCTCGCCGCCGCGAAGCAGCCGCACGAGCTGGCAGAGCTTCACGTCGAGATCGCCCTTGCCGCCGGTGACGGCCTTCACCGCCGCCTGCATGCGCTTCACATAGCCCCCGTGGTCCGCACCCCAGACGTCGATCATGGAGGCGAAGCCGCGCTCGAACTTGGAACGGTGATAGGCGATGTCGGAGGCGAAATAGGTGAAGGAGCCATCCGATTTCAAAAGCGGACGATCGACCTCGTCCCCGAACTCGGTGGCGCGGAACAGCAGCTGCTCACGGTCTTCCCAATCCTCGTCCTTCTGCCCCTTCGGCGGCGGCAGGCGGCCCATATAGACGAGGCCCCTGGCCTGCAGTTCGGCAATGGTCTTGGCCACCTCGCCACCACCCCCCTCCTGCAGGGAGCGCTCCGAGAAGAACACGTCGTGGTGGATGTTGAGGGCCGCGAGATCGGCCCGGATCATATCCATCATGGCATTGATAGAGATCTCGCGCACCATCGGCAGCCATTCGGCTTCCGACCTGTCGAGCAGGCTCGCGCCATAGTCGTGCGCAAGACGCTCGCCGACCGGTTTGAGGTAGTCGCCCGGATAAAGCCCTTCCGGGATCGCGCCGATATCCTGGCCGAGCGCCTCCCTGTAGCGGAGGAAGACGGAGCGGGCGACGACATCCACCTGCGCGCCCGCATCATTGATGTAGTATTCGCGCGTCACCTTGTAGCCCGCGAAGTCCAGAAGCGCGGACAGGGCATCGCCGAACACGGCGCCGCGGCCGTGGCCCACATGCATCGGCCCGGTCGGGTTGGCCGAGACATATTCCACGTTCACAGGCGTGCCTGCCCCCTGCCCGCTCCGGCCGAAGCCCACGCTGTCGACGACGGCGGCGCGCAGGACCTCATGCAGCACCGGGGGAGCCAGCTTGAGATTGATGAAGCCGGGCCCGGCCACATCGACCTTGGCCACGCGCGGGTCTTCCTTAAGGTCGGTGACGAGGAGATCCGCCAGGGCGCGCGGGTTCATTCGCGCTTCCTTCGCCAGCACCATGGCGGCGTTGGTGGCGAGATCGCCATGGGACGAGTCCCGTGGCGGCTCGACGACGACGCGGCTGGAATCGAGCCCGGAGGGGATCTTGCCTTCCTCGGCCAGACGGCCAAGCGCATCCGCCACTCGTTTCTCAAACAGTCCGAAGATGTTCATGGTACTTTGTCTCGATAGGGCAACCGGCCCTTAAAAGCTTTGGCGCGCCCAGAGCCTCGGACCCAAAAGTGGACTCCACTTTTGGGATCAATCCGATGCTCATTTCCTTAAGCGGCGCATCGTAGTATGCGGAAAACCGGGTCCACTTTTCCGCACGATGCGCTAGCGCAAGTCGGGGGTTACGTCAAACAGGCGTCGGTGTTCGAGGATGGCATAACCGTCGGTCATGCCCGCGATATAATCCGCCACACGACGGGCCAGACGGGTCTCGTCATCCCTGGAAAGGTCAGCCCGCCACTCATCCGGCATGGTCTCCGGTTCGGCTTTGAACCGCCTGAAGAGATCCCGCAGAATGTCGTCGGCCTTGCGGCGAACGCTCATCACCGAGGGATGACGGTACATGTGGGCATAGAGGAAGCGCTTGAGGGAGGCATCAGCCTCCTTCAGCGCTGGAGAAAAGCAGATGACGGGCTCGCCGGCATGACGGATGTCGTCGGCATTCTTCGGCTCCAGAAGGCTAAGCCTGCGCTCGCCTTCCCGCACCACATCCTCGACGAAACGGGTGATGACCCGGCGAGTCAGCTCGTGGATACGGCGGGAGAGTTCGAGATTGGGATAACGCCCGTCGATCTCCCGTAAAAGCTCGTCGAGAAACGGCACCTCGCGCAATTCGTCGATCTTGAACAGCCCGGCCCGCAGGCCGTCGTCGATATCGTGGGAATCGTAGGCGATGTCGTCGGCGATCGCCGCGGCCTGGGCCTCGCCGCCGGCATGGGTCGCCAATTCGAGGTCCTGAATGGCGTTGTACTCGAGAATCGCCAGTGGAACCCCGCGCGCGACGTAGCGAAGGGTCGGCCTGCTTTCGGCATCGAGAAGCGGGCCGTTGTGTTTGACGAGCCCTTCCAGGGTCTCCCAGGCGAGGTTCAGGCCATCATAGGCCGCGTAGCGGCGCTCCAGGCGGGTGACGACCCTGAGGGCCTGAGCGTTGTGGTCGAAGCCGCCGAAATCCGCCATGCACTCGTCCAGCACGTCCTCGCCCGTGTGGCCGAACGGCGTGTGGCCGAGGTCGTGGGACAGGGCGAGCGCCTCGGCCAGATCCTCGTCGAGGCCGAAGGAGCGGGCGAGAGCGCGGGCGATCTGGCTGACCTCGATGGTATGGGTCAGCCGCGTCCGGTAATGGTCACCCTCGTGATAGACGAAGACCTGGGTCTTGTGCTTCAGGCGGCGGAAGGCGGCGGAATGGATGATCCGGTCCCGGTCGCGCTGAAACTCGCTGCGCGTGGGGGAGGAAATTTCCGGATAGAGCCGTCCTCGGCTGCCCCATGGGTCGCAGGCATAAGGAGCTCGCCATCTCTCGCCAAAGGGCCGCACGCGTCTTTCCCGGGTTGAAGCCTTGTCAGCGGGCACTTACCTTGCTCTTAAGACGTTGTCCAAGGTTACGTCTTCTCACGAACTGGATTCACGATGGCCGATATTACCCTGACCCCGCGCGCCGCACGCCGCATCAACGAGATCATGGCGACCGAGCCGACCGGATCGATGCTGAGGATCAGCGTCAACGGGGGCGGTTGTTCCGGGTTCCAATACGCCTTCGACGTGGACGCCGCCCGGCAGGACGATGATCTCGTGATCGAGCGTGACGGCGCCGCCGTCCTCCTGGATCAGGTCTCGGTCCAGTACATGGACGGCTCGGTCATCGATTTCGTGGACGACCTCATCGGCCAGTCCTTCAAGATCGAAAATCCGCATGCCACGTCCTCCTGCGGCTGTGGCACGTCATTTTCGCTCTGAGAAAATTCACGCCTAATCCCTTATACTCGTCCCTGACCTTCCCGGATCGGCTATGACGGTTCGGAATTGGCTGCGTTTTCGGGGGATATCATGGGCTTTCTTCATCGTTCGAGCGTCTGTGCACTGGCGCTCGTGGCAGGCGCAGCAGCCCTTCAGATCGAGCCGGTGGTCCTCCGCGATCTCGTGGTCGAGGGTTCCGGCCACAGGGTTTCCATCGGCGCGATAAGGGCCCCGCTCTGGAGCGCAGCCTTCGCTCAATCCGCCGATACGTTCAGCCTTGAAAATGTAGCGGTGACGTTCGGCCCGGCGACCTACCTGGCGAAGACGATCAACTTCTCGGGCGTCGCCACGCCGAGGGCAGAGATCGAGGCCCTTTTCTCTTCGACTTCGACGGAGCCCATGGCCGGCCGCCTGGCCCGGATCACCGCACGGCAGATCTCGATTCCCGACCTGAAGGTGCAGCAGAAACTCGGCAACAAAACCGAAACGATTACCTACAAGAACGTCACCCTCACCGATATTGCGCAAGGCCGGATCGCGCAGGCAGCAGCCAGCGCGACCGGGGCGGAAATCGCCGAAGGCAAGGATCGGACCCTGTTCAGCTATGGGCGGATCACGGTCAGCGATCTCGACGTCCCGGCGTTCGCGCAGCTCTATGAGACGAAAGCGGAGGCGGCCTCCGGCCCGCTGACGAAAATCTACGGCGCCTTCTCCATCGACAATGTCGAGGTGGTCAGCGGCAATGGCGATACGGATATCAAGATCGCGCGCATGAATGGCCGGGATTTCATGGCCCGCGCCACCAGGGACTCATGGGCCGGAACCCTGACCCTGTTCTCAGAGCTGAGCGACAAGGACAAGCTGTCCGGAGACGATGAAAAGCGGCTGGTCGCCACTGTGGCCGATTTCTTCAGCGCCTTCGATATCGGCTTCGTCGAGGCGACGGATTTCGAGCTGAAGGCACGCCCGAAGGACCACGCCTCTCCAATGACATCGCGCATCAAGCGCATGGCCTACACCAGCGGGACAGGCGCCCAGCCGTCCGACGCACGCATCGAAGGTTTGGAGGTCACCGATCAGGACGGCCGCGTCGGCATCGGCTCGATCAGCTTCACCGGCTTCTCCTTCGCGCCCATGCTCGACGGTCTCAAAGCGCTCGAAGGCAAGTCGCTCAAGGATCTCGACGCAACCGTCATCCGCAGCCTCGTTCCGACGATTGGAACGATGCGCGTGACGGGAATCGATATCGATACTTTGAGCAAGGACGGCAAGCCCAATAACCCCAACCCCAAGCCCCCCATCCCTAAGAACCCCGACGCGAAGCCCGAGCGCATCAAGGCGGGCCTCAAGGAGTTCGAGATCACAGCCGACAAGCCCGTGAACGCGGTCCCGACCAATATCCGGATCGGGATGAAGAACTTCGCCATGGCTTTGCCGGAAAACAGCAAGGACGAGGGCATTCAGAACCTGACGGATCTCGGCTACCGGACCATCGACCTGTCCCTGCTCGTCGCGACGAATTGGAACGAGGCAACTCAGGAATTAGCGATTCAGGAGATCTCGCTTCAGGGTCAGAACATGGGCCGCCTCTCCCTGACCGGGCTCCTCGGCAATGTCAGCAAGGACGCTTTCAACCCCGATACGGCCATTGCCTCCGTCGCCCTGATCAGTGCGAAGGCGAAGTCCGTCGATCTCACGCTCGACAATGGCGGCCTGTTCGAGCGTTTTCTCGACAAGACCGCGAAAGAGCAGAAGACCACACCCGAAGCGCTGCGCAGGACCTACGCCACAGCCGCCGCCATGGTGATCCCATCCATGATCGGCAATTCGGAACAGGCAAAAACCCTCAGCCAGGCCGTCTCCCGCTTCATCGCCAAGCCCGGACGCATCGTCATCAATGCCCGGGCCAAAGACTCGGCAGGCTTGGGAGTCGCAGACATCGCCGTGCTTTCGGAGCCCACAGCGATCCTCGAAAAACTCAACGTCACCGCCAAGACGGAATAATCGGACAGCGCGCATTGCTCGGAAGTTTCGGCAGTCCGGCTAGAGCATTTTCAGGACAAGTGGGAACCGGTTTTCCTGAAAATGCGGCGTTCCCTTCGATACGGGAGCGGAGTTCGATTCCATCGAAACGAACACCGCTCTAGCGGGCGGCTCCATTCAGCTGCGCCGGCAGCACTATCTCCGACCGTAGCCTTCAAGGCTACGAAGGCCTTGGGCAATCGCGGCCAGACGCCGCTACCTCATCCGTGCCATCCTATCCTTATGAGCGACTTGTGAGGGTGGAGTCTCAGGCTCACCATTGAGCCGTCTTCTACACATTAGGTTCGAGTATGGGAAACCCACCGTCGCAAGCGCATTGCGGTGGGGCAAAGCCATAATCCTCATCCGTGGGGGCTGCCCGTTTTAGCACTTAGCATTTGATGGGAGACGCTCATGAAACGGTTACCTTTCGTTGCCGCAATAGCACTCGCTTTTGCCTTTTCAGCTCCCCTGATCGGCGTGACAGCATCATCGGCCTCCGCGCAGGGGTGGTCGGATGAAGACGGCGGTGATGGCGGCGGGAATTGGCGTCAGGAACGACGCGGCCAGATCATGGATATGCTCCAGAACCGGCGGGACCGGCGTGCCGAACTGATGGATATGCTCCAGAACCGACGGGACCGGCGCGCCGAATTGATGGACATGCTTCAGGAGCGGGGAGGCCGGAGAGGCGAGCTTCTGGATTTGATCCGCGAACGGCGCGGCCTCTCGCAGGGAGGTTGTTACTTCGTCACGAGGAGCCTGGCCGATGAAGAGCGCGATTTCGTCATCATGGTCCGCAGGCGGGTCTGCGATGACTAACCCGACTCTGCCACGCCTGCTTGGAAACGGAGGCCTCGAATGAACAAGACCTTATTTGCAGTCATCGGGCTCATGCTGCTGCCCCTGCCCGCTCTGAGCCAGGGCATGTCACGCTCCGAGGATCAGGATTCTTCCTATAGCCGGAAAGACCGGGACGAAGATGGCAGCCTGCGCGACCTCTTGCGCGACATGTACGGAGACGGAGGAGCAAGCCGCGGCGCTCTGTTCAGGCTGCGCAGCGGAGACGCGGCCGTCACAGTCCGCTGCGACTCGCGCGACTCCATGAGAGCCTGCGTGGAAGCCACCCTCACCCTGCTCGACAGGGCGAGCCGCGCGATGCCGCAAGCGGGCGGCCAGGGAGGCGCTCCACCACCTCCGGGCGGCACGCCTCCATCCCGATAGGACGACCGATCAGGGCAGTTCGGTTTGAACTGCCCTGCATCCCTTTCAAAACTCCGGCTCCGCCTTAGGCAAGACTTCGAAAACCGGTCCAATTCAGGCGAGTTTCGACTCCTGCTCGGCGGCTTGCGCCTCGACCACGGCAATGGCCGTGAGGTTGACGATGCCGCGCGCCGTCACCGACGGCGTCAGGATATGCGCGGGCTTGGCCGGACCGATGAGGATTGGGCCAACCGGTAGGGAATCCGCCAGCATCTTCGTGAACTGGAAGGCGATGTTGGCGGCGTCCAGGTTCGGCATGATCAGCACGTTCGCCTCGCCCTTCAGCCGCGAGCCCGGATGGACCCGCTCGCGGATCATCGCAGAGAGGGCCGCGTCCGCCTGCATCTCGCCATCGACTTCGAGATCGGGAGCACGCTCGCTGATGAGCGCGAGTGCCTTGCGCATCTTGACGGCGGAGGGCGTATCCGCCGAGCCGAAATCCGAATGCGATACCAGCGCGATCTTCGGTTCGATGCCGAAGCGCTGCACGTGGCTTGCGCAGGCAATCGTCATATCGGCGATCTCTCCCGCATCCGGATCGAACTGCACATGGGTGTCGGAGAGGAAGAACGCGCCCTTCGACGTGATGACAAGGGAGAGCGCCGCCATCTCGTGAACGCCGGGAGCCAGGCCGATGATATCCTTGATATGCTTGAGTCGGGACTGGAAGCGCCCTTCCAGGCCGCATATCAGGGCATCCGCATCGCCGCGCCGCACCGCGAGCGCGCCGATCACTGTGGAATTGGTGCGCACCAACGTCTTCGCCGCATCGGGCGTGATGCCTTTGCGGGCCGCCGCTTCCACATAGGTCGCCACATAGTCACGATAGCGCGGATCGTCTTCCGGATTCACCAGTTCGAAATGACGCCCGATCTCCATGGAGAGACCGAAACGCTTGATCCGGGTCTCGACCACGTTCGGACGCCCGATCAAGATCGGCTTGGCAATGCCCTCCTCGACGATCACCTGCACCGCCCGAAGGACCCGCTCGTCCTCACCCTCGGCATAAATAACGCGCTTCGGGTCGTCTTTCGCCTTGGAGAAGATCGGCTTCATGATGAAGCCCGAGCGGAAGACGAAGCGCGTCAGTGAATCCGCATAGGCCTCCAGATCCTCCAGGGGACGCGTAGCGACGCCAGACACCATGGCCGCTTCCGCCACCGCCGGCGCGATGCGCAGGATCAGGCGCGGATCGAACGGGCTCGGGATCAGGGATTTGGGTCCGAAAGGATGGGCCTCGCCGCCATAGGCGCGCGCCACGACTTCGGACGGGGCTTCGCGCGCAAGGCCTGCAATGGCCTTCACCGCGGCGGCCTTCATCGCCTCGTTGATGGTCGTCGCGCCCACATCGAGCGCGCCGCGGAAGATGTAGGGGAAGCACAGGACGTTATTGACCTGGTTCGGATAGTCGGAACGGCCGGTGCAGATCATGGCGTCCGGGCGCGCGGCCTCCGCCTCCTCCGGCATGATCTCCGGGTAGGGGTTCGCCAACGCCATGATGAGCGGACGCGGGGCCATCTTGGACAGCAACTCGGGCTTCAGGACGCCGCCGGCGGATACGCCGAGGAAGACATCCGCATCGGTGATGATGTCGGCCAGCGTGCGGGCGTCGGTCTTCTGCGCATAGACCGACTTCCAGCGGTCCATGAGCACTTCGCGGCCCTCATAGACGACGCCTTCGATATCCGTGACCCAGATGTTCTCGCGCTTCGCGCCGAGCGACACCAGCAGGTTGAGGCAGGCGAGCGCCGCCGCACCCGCGCCGGAGGTGACGATCTTCACATCCTCGATGCGCTTGCCCGCGAGTTCGAGAGCGTTCGTGACCGCAGCGCCGACGATGATGGCGGTGCCGTGCTGATCGTCATGGAAGACCGGGATGCCCATGCGGATCTTCAACCGCTCTTCCACCTCGAAGCATTCGGGGGCCTTGATATCCTCGAGGTTGATGCCGCCGAAGGTCGGCTCCAGGGCCGCGATCACCTCGACGAGCTTATCGACCTCCTTCTCGGCAATCTCGATGTCGAACACGTCGATGCCGGAGAACTTCTTGAACAGGACGGCCTTGCCCTCCATCACGGGCTTCGAGGCGAGCGGGCCGATATCGCCCAATCCCAGCACCGCCGTTCCGTTGGAAATGACCGCGACGAGGTTCTGGCGGGAGGTGAGATTGGCGGCCTCAGCCGGATCCGCCGCGATAGCCTCGCAGGGGGCGGCGACGCCGGGCGAATAGGCCAGCGCCAGGTCGCGCTGATTGCCGAGCGGCTTCGTCGGCTGGATCTCGAGCTTTCCCGGACGCGGATAGCGGTGGTAGAAGATCGCTCCCGATTTCAGATCCTGCGAGATGTTGTCAGCCATCCCAAGCGCTCCTTACGCCCACGTGTCTTGTTTTAGGTTGGCGCTCTTGTGCGCGCCTTGTTTCCCGCCGTCAACGCTCTTATTCCCGGTGAATAATATCCAATGAGTCTTCGCCACCGCCTCAAGAACTGGCGCAACCCGCATAACCAGACGAAGCTCCATCTCGCCTGGATGGCGAACCGCTATGGCTACGACATTGGCGAGTTCTCCTACGGCCGCCCCAAGGTGCGGTTTCCCGAATCGGGCAGGAAGCTGGCCATCGGCCGCTATTGCTCGATCGCCGACAAGGTCGAGATCCTGCTCGGGGGCAACCACCGGACCGATTGGGGAACTACCTACCCCTTCTCCGCCCTTTCCGGCCTCTGGCCCTTGGCTCCGAAGACGGAGGATTATCACACCTCGCGGGGAGACGTGACCATCGGGCACGATGTCTGGCTCGGCTCCGGGGCGATCATCCTCTCCGGTGTCACCATCGGCCACGGGGCGGTCGTGGCCGCCCATGCGGTGGTGACGAAGGATGTGCCACCCTATGCCATCGTCGGCGGCAACCCGGCGAAGGTCATCCGCTACCGCTTCGACGAGGCGACCGTTCAGAATCTGCTCGAAGCCGGATGGTGGGAGTTGCCGCAGGAAAAGATCGCGACGCTGATCCCGCTTCTGCAAAGCGACCGGATCAGGGAGCTGATCGCTGCCGTCAGGGTGCTGCGGGCTCAATCGTCTTGAGGGGCCGCCGTCCCAGGGCCTTCGCCTTCAGGGCAAGAGCCGGTTTCTCGATGCCGAACCAGGACAGGGCCGCGATCACGAGCGTGATGACGAGGGAGGGCGCGAGCAGGACGATAGCGGCGGTGGCCGGGAAGAGCGCGTGCAGGGATTGCTGCACCGGCCAGCCATAGAGATAGGTGCCGTAGGACAGATCCGCCTCGGGCTCATAGGAAAAGCGCGTGACGACCGGCGCGAGGGCGAGCCAGATCACCCCGTAGGCGGAGGTGACGAACAGCAGCGTCTTATAGAGAAAGGTGCCATGGGCGAGCGCCGTCGCGACGGCAAGCGCCAGCAGGATGGGACCGGAGAGACGGGCGCGGCTGCGCCAGACATAAAGCGCACCGCCGAAGGCGAAGATCAGTGGCAGGCGCAGCGCGGTCTCGACGCCCTTCGGCGCGTCGGGACGGAAGAGATCGAGCCCCAGCAGGGCGACGGCAAGTCCGGCGACGAGAGCGATGGAAGCGGGCCGCGAGCGCAGCAGGCCGATCAGGCCCAGGGCCAGCACGCCCACATAGCACAGGACCTCGTATTTGAGCGTCCAAACCGTGCCCATCGGGAACCGGAACGGGTTACTATCGAACACGCCGGGCAAGGCGATGTTGCTCTTGAAGCTCGTGAGCGTCGCGGCAATGAAGCGCCGCAGGTCCGCGCTTTCCAGATAGTCCATTATCGGCAGGCGCGTCATCGCGCCACCCATGAGGAGCGCAACCACGAGCGTCGCGACGATGAGGCCAGGAGCAATGCGCAAGGTGCGGGAAATGGCGTAATCGCGCCAGCCGCGCCGGTCGAAGCTCATGGTGACGAGAAAGCCGGAGATGGCGAAAAAGCCGTTCACGGCATGCTCGCCCAGCGTGAAGCCGGTCCGGGCGGCGAGCGGCTCGTCCATCACCTCGCCGGTGGTAACGCTGAAGGCGTGGGAGACCACGACGGCGAGCGCTAGCAGCAGCCGGATCAGGGTGAAGTTGTTCCTGTCCTGCCCCATGGCGGTGGAGAGGGTGGGAGCACTCGCAAGGAGGGCCCCGACTTTCATGAAAGCCCTTCCTGTTCGAGTGCCGTCCGGCCTCGCATGTAGGCCAGGGCTCCGGCTGCCGAGCCGCCATAGCGCTCGATCAGCTTGCGTTGGCCGGTGAGAGCAGCGCCCAAAGTCTTCAGCCCATTG
Source organism: Microvirga sp. 2TAF3 (assembly GCF_052114965.1). Taxonomy (NCBI): domain Bacteria; kingdom Pseudomonadati; phylum Pseudomonadota; class Alphaproteobacteria; order Hyphomicrobiales; family Methylobacteriaceae; genus Microvirga; species Microvirga sp. 2TAF3. The sequence continues at coordinate 57,043 of NZ_JBFRFT010000004.1, forward strand.
ACGAAGAACATGCCGGCGGCCGGGTTGTAGAGGCCGTATTTGTGGCTCACATAGGCCCGCGACCATGCCTGATGCCAACGCGACTTGAAGACCAGTCCCGGCCTCCGTGCGCTGGAGCGCCCCCGCCCGTGCCGCACGATGGCCTTCGGCACATAGACGAGCGCTGCCTGCGAGTCCGTGATGCGGCGGCATAGGTCATCGTCTTCGTAGAACAGGAAGATGCTTTCATCGAACCCGCCGAGCCTCAGGAAAGTTTCGCGACGGATGAGGAAGCACGCGCCGGAGAAAAACGGCGCGCAGGCCTCGCCGTCGGGTATGGCAAGCTTGCCGATCGGATTTTCGAGATAACCCGCCAGCAACGAGCGCGGCTGATAGAAGACGCGGCCATTGGGCTCGACGATCTGCGGGGCGAACAACGCGGCATCGGGATAGCGCTCCGCCGCATCGAGCAGCGTGGCCACCGTTCCGGGCTCAACCACCACATCCGGATTGACGATGAGCAGGAACTCGCTGTCCGCCGCCCATCCGCCGATATTGTTCGCCCGGCCATAGCCCTCGTTCCGCGCATTGCGGATGACGCACGCGCCGAGGCGCTCGGCCTCGGTCGCGCTGCCGTCGCTGGACGCGTTGTCGACGACGATTACCCCGACCCCTTCCGCCTTCAGAGCCCCGAGGCACTCCGGCAGCGCCTCAGCACTGTCGAAGGCGACGACGATGGCGATGACCGAGGGCATGGCTCTCTAAGCTCACTTCTCCTGAACGTTCAGGCGGATGTGCAGTTCACGCAGCTGCTTCGGCGTCACTTCCGACGGCGCGCCGAGCAACAGGTCCTCGGCCCGCTGGTTCATCGGGAACAGCGTGATCTCGCGCAGGTTGATGGCGCCGCAGAGCAGCATCACGATGCGGTCGATGCCCGCCGCCATGCCGCCGTGCGGAGGCGCGCCGTACTGGAAGGCGCGATACATGCCGCCGAAGCGCTCCATGACTTCCTTCTCGCCGTAGCCGGCGATCTCGAAAGCCTTCACCATGCGGTCAGGACGATGGTTCCGGATCGAGCCCGAGGCCAGCTCGTAGCCGTTGCAGACCATGTCGTACTGGAGCGCGGTGATCTTGAGGAGCTTATCCTTGTCCGACGGATCGAGCGCCATGAAGGCGTCATGCTCCATGTCCGCCATGGAGAAGGGATTATGCGAGAAGTCGATCTTCTTCTCGTCCTCGTTCCACTCGTATTGCGGGAAGTCGGTGATCCAGGCGAGGGCGAACTGGTTCTTGTCGCCAAGGCCCAGCTCGTCGCCGATCCGCACGCGCGCCTTGCCCGCAAGCGCCGCCGCCTTGTCCTCGGCGCCCGCGGAGAAGAACACCGCATCGCCCGCCTTGAGGCCGGCCTTTTCACGGATGAGCTTCTGCACCTCGTCCGGGATGAACTTGGCGATCGGGCCCTTGCCGACGATCTGGCCACCCTCCTCCTCGAACACCACGTAGCCGAGACCCGGCGCGCCTTCCGTGCGCGCCCACTCATTCAGCTTGTCGAAGAACGAGCGCGGCTGCGAGGCAGCCCCGGTTGCCGGAATGGCGCGCACGACGCCACCCGACTTGATGACGTTCTTGAAGGCGTTGAAGCTCACATCCTCGCGGGCGAACTCCTCCGACACGTCGGCGATGACGAGCGGGTTGCGCAGGTCGGGCTTGTCGGTGCCATATTTCAGCAGGGCATCGAAATATTTGATGCGCGGGAACACCTCGGTGACGGGCTTGCCGTCCGCGAATTCCTTGAAGGTGTCGCGGATCACGGGCTCCATGGTGCGGAACACGTCTTCCTGGGTGATGAAGCTCATCTCCACGTCGAGCTGGTAGAACTCGCCCGGCAGACGGTCGGCACGCGGGTCCTCGTCGCGGAAGCAGGGCGCGATCTGGAAATAGCGGTCGAACCCGGAAATCATGATGAGCTGCTTGAACTGCTGCGGGGCCTGCGGCAGCGCGTAGAACTTGCCGGGATGCAGGCGCGACGGCACCAGGAAGTCGCGCGCGCCCTCAGGCGACGACGCGGTCAGGATCGGCGTCGTGAACTCGAAGAAGGCGCTTTCCTTCATACGGCGGCGCAGCGAGTCGATGATCGCACTGCGCTTCATGATGTTATTGTGCAGCTTCTCGCGGCGCAGGTCGAGGAAGCGATACTTGAGGCGCGTCTCCTCCGGATATTCCTGGTCGCCGAAGACCGGCAACGGCAGCTCGTCCGCCGGGCCGAGCACCTCCATCTCGGTGATGTAGACCTCGACCATGCCGGTCGGCAAATCGGGGTTCTCCGTCCCGGCGGGGCGCTTGCGCACCTTGCCGTCGACCCGCACCACCCATTCCGAGCGCACGGACTCGGCTAGCTTGAAAGCCGGAGAATCCGGATCGATCACGCATTGCGTCATGCCGTAATGGTCGCGCAGGTCGATGAAGAGCACCCCGCCATGGTCACGGACACGATGAGCCCAGCCGGACAGGCGAACGGTTTCGCCGACATTCGATTCGCGGAGAGCGCCCAAGGTGTGGGAACGGTAACGGTGCATGGTGGGGGCGGACATTGTGGCGGACATGGGTGCCTGCATGAAAGGAAGACGGCTCGGAGTTAAGGGGGCAACATTCATGCGCGCCGGGGGATGTCAAGGCGGAACGATCATTTGAGGCTGCGCCGGGGCGTTCTCGCGCCCGTTTCGGGGCGGAGGGCTGTCGGCCTGGTTCTGGCACTCTCCACATCCGATCAGGGAAGCGGGACGGCGACGGGGTCGCGCAGGGCTTTCTTGATCCCGGCGCTCGCGCTCCGGCCGCCAGGGAACAAGCTAAGCCCTCCCCCTTGCGAGGAGAAGGACAGGACACGCCCTTCACCTTTCCCTGGGAGAGGTCGAGCGCAGCGAGGGTGAGGAGCTCCGCGCTTTCCGGATCACGCTTTTCCCTCCCCCCTAGCGAGGGCGGTATCAGCCTTAATCCCTCGCCAATTCGCATAGTGCTCTGACTTTACGCCCCCCGCCCCTACCCCTCCCCGCAAGGGGGGAGGGAATGCGCGCTTTTCGGATAGACCTGTACTCCTCACCCGGACCTGAAGGTCCGACCTCTCCCTGATGGAGAGGTGAAGAGGCGCGTGTCATTTCCGGCCGGAGCCAAGCGGAGGGGAAGGAATCCACCTTTACCCACGATGCTTCTATGGATCCCCTTCCCGGCCCTGCGGACCGCCGGGGGGTGACAAGGGGCGCTGCGCCGGTGAAGTAGGGAGACGCCTCGACCAGAGATGCCCCAGGCTACTCTCCCAGCCTCGGCTCCCCTCAGAAACACGCCCTTTGCGACACCCGGACTCTTGCGGAACAAACCACGAACCACCATATTTTCCCTATGATTTCCGATGCTGTGACATCCCTGCTGAACCCGGCCCGGAATAGCCCCGTCGAGGAGCGTTTCGAGGGTGCTTGGCACGTCTATCCAATGGAGGGCGCGCTGGAGCTTCACTATACGGACCAAGCCGGCAATCCGAGCCGGCGCTGGATCATCGCGCGCGAGCTGAAGGTTGGTCCCGGCAAGACCCTGCTGGGCGGAATCGACATGGCCGATGACGGCTATCGCGGCTTCCGGGCGGACCGGATCGAGCGGCTCGTCGACGCGGAGACGGGCCTTGTCGTCGACCGCAACATCCTCGACTGGCTGATCAAGCGCGCCGAGCGCCAAGCGAAAGAGCGGAGGAAAGCTCAAGGCAGTGCCTAAGTCAGGGTCGCATGATCCGCCGGCATGGGCTAAAACGCTTCTCCATGGATTTGATTACGACCACCGACGCCCTTCACCGGGCCTGCGCCCGTCTTGCCCAACATCCGTTCGTGACCGTCGATACGGAGTTTCTGCGCGAGACGACCTACTATCCCAAGCTTTGCCTGATCCAGATGGCCGGGCCCGATCCGGTCGATGCCTACCTCATCGATCCGCTCGCCCCGGATATCGACCTCGAGCCCTTCATGGCGCTGATGGCGAACAAGGATGTGGTGAAGGTTTTCCACTCCGCCCGGCAGGATCTGGAAATCGTCTGGAATCTCGGTCGGCTCGTTCCCGAGCCGCTCTTCGACACGCAGATCGCCGCCATGGTCTGCGGCTACGGCGATTCGGTTTCCTACGAACAGCTCGTCAATGACCTCGCCAAGGCGCGGGTCGACAAATCCTCCCGCTTCACCGACTGGTCCCGCCGCCCCCTCACGGAGGCGCAGCTGACCTATGCCCTCTCCGACGTCACCCATCTGGTGAAGGTCTACGAGGCGCTGATGGAGCAGTTGCAGAAGAACGGCCGGCTCGACTGGCTCAACGAGGAGATGGCGATCCTGTCCTCGCCCGAGACCTACCAGGCCGATCCGGACAATGCTTGGCGGCGGCTTGGCGGGCGACTGCGCAAGACGAAGGAAGTGGCCGTGCTCATGGAGATCGCGGCCTGGCGCGAGCGCGAGGCGCAGAACCGCGACGTGCCGCGCGGGCGCATTCTCAAGGACGACGCCCTCATAGACATCGCGACATCCGCCCCGCGCAGCGTGGAGGCCTTGGGCAGGCTGCGCTCGATTCCGAACGGCTTCGAGCGCTCCCGCACCGGTGGCGATATCCTGGAGGCCGTCGAGCGCGGCCTGACCCGCGACCCTGCCACCGTGCCGATGCTCGAGCGCCCGCGTGGACGCGGTGCGACCGGCGCGGTGGTCGAAATGCTGAAGGTTCTTTTGAAGGCCGTGGCGGAACAGGAGGGCGTCGCCCCGAAGATCATCGCCACAGTCGATGAACTGGAAGCCATTGCCGACAGCGACACCGCCGACGTCCCGCCCCTGCATGGCTGGCGGCGCGCCCTGTTCGGGGAAAAGGCCCTGGCGCTGAAGGGGGGTGAACTCGGCCTCGCAGTGCGCAAAAACCGGGTCTTCGTCTATCCGGTCCCGCCGGCGAGCTAGAGCATTTTCCGCAAAAGTGGACACTGGTTTTGCGGCGGAAAAATGCGTCTTTGAAAAAGATAGAACTTCGCCGACGCCGACGTCACTCCGGGAGACCGGCCCGCCGGAGTCCCTCGCACAGGCGGTCGATGACATCCTTGCTGAAGGGCGGCGCGGCCCGCACCGCCCTTACGGTCAGCCCCGGATAGGCCACGAGGAGCTTCTGAACGCAGGCTTCGGCCTGCTCCTGGTTGCCGGAAAAGACATAGGCAGCGGCAAGGAATCTGTTGATCCAGGCCGCCTTCGGATTGGCGAGACGGGCCTTCTGATACCATTCGACCGCCGGCCCGTAGCGTCCGGCCACGAAATGCGCGGCCCCGATTCCGGCATAGGAGTTAAAGATCATGGGGTCGAACGGGCTCAGGCGTATCGCCCTCTCGAAATGTTCGATGCCCGTATCGGGATCGTCGAGGAAATTGCGAAGCCACCCGCTGCGGTTCCACGCCCAGGCCAGGTTCGGGTCGAGCGCCAGCGCCTTCTCGAGCAGGAGCAGGCCCGCCTGATACTCGCGGGTGATCGTCTGGGCGGCACCGAGTACGGTCAGGACGAGCGGATCGTCGGCAGCCAGATCGGCGGCCGCATAAGCCTTGTCCAGAGCATCGCGGCGATCCTGCGCGGGATCCTTCGACCAGTTGTAGATGATCCGCTGCCCGCTGCACCATGACGAGAGGGACAAGGCCAGGGGATAGGTCGGATCGAGCCGAAGCGCCTCTTCCAAAAGCTTCGTCGCCACCCTGTTCGACGCGACGTCCAGAGACCAGACATAGGGTAAGGCCTGCATGACGAGATCGTAGGCGTTCAAGCTGTCCGGTCTCTTGCGCCTTGCCCGCTCGACCTCGGCCGCCCTGATCGAGGGCTGGATCGCGCCGACCACACTCGCCGTGATCCGATCCTGAAGGTCGAAGATATCCTCGACCGTGCCATCGTAATGATCGGCCCAGAGATGCGCGCCCGTCGTCCCGTCGTCCAGCTGCGCCGTGATGCGGACCCTGTCGCGGATGCGCCTGACGCTGCCCTCGAGCACGTAACGGACGCCGAGATCGCGGCTGACCTCCTGCACGTTCACGGCGCGTCCCTTGTAGGTGAAGGTCGAGTTGCGGGCGATGACGAAGAAGGAGCGCACCCGCGAGAGCGCGGCGATGATGTCCTCGGCAATCCCATCCGCGAGGAAGCCGCTGTCGTGGTTCTCGCTCATGGTGTCGAAAGGAAGGACGGCGATCGACGGCTTGTCCGGCACGGCCAGGGCCGGGCGGCGTCCCGCCGGGGAGCCTCCGGCGAAGCTGTAGATCCTGATCGGCCTCGCGATGTTCCTGATGGATTTTTCGCCTTCATTCCGGAAACCATAGGGCAGCCTGTCGCCGACTTCGTCGTAGACCTTCCCCGAAATGCAGATGGCTCCGGGCTGGGCCAGTTGCTCCAGGCGGGCGGCGATGTTCACGCCGTCGCCGTAAATGTCCCCATCCTCCTCGATGATGATGTCGCCAAGGTTGATCCCGATCCGCAGTTCGAGGGCCGGCGCCGGTTCCTGCACGGCCTTGAACGAGAGAGTCTCCTGCACTTCCACCGCGCAGCGGATGGCCTCCATCGGACTGCCGAACTCGACGAGGAAGCCATCACCGGTGGTCTTCACCACACGCCCCCGATGCGCGGTGACGATGGGCTCGATCACATCGCGCCGAAGGCTTTTGACCCGGGCGACCGTGCCCTCCTCGTCCTCCCCCATCAGGGTCGAAAAACCGACCACGTCGGCAGCCAGGATGGCTGCGAGGCGTCTCTGAACTCCGGGGCGGATCGAGTGGCTCATCGCGTCCCTCATGCCGGGGAGAGGCCGATGATGGGATGCCGCTCCTTCATCCAGCGGAACAACGGCAACAGCCCTCATGCATCGGCCCGACCGGCGCCGCCACTCTTTCAGGGAACTATGGAATGGATATGTCGGGATGGGCGGATGGTGGGCGGGCTTCTCAAGGGAAAACCGGACCAATCCTGTCTCAGAGCAGACCCTTGAGGCGCAGCAGTCCGATGGCCGCGACCGTGGCGGAATCCTTGATCGCGCCCTGAAGGATCATTGCATCCACTTCCGCAATGGGGAAGGCGCGGGAGATCATGTCCTGCTCCTCGCGCTCCCGGTCGGCGTCGCCGGCTTCGAGACCCTGTGCGAGATAGATATGATACCCTTGAGTCGAGTAGCCGTAGCACTCGAACAGATGGCCGATATGGAGCATGCTGCGCGCGTTCAGGCCCGTCTCCTCACGCAGTTCGGCGCGGGCGAGGTCCAGCGGGTCGGTGTCCGGGGATTGCTCCCACGAGCCCTGCGGCAATTCCCAGTAACGGCCCTGCACAGGGTAGCGATATTGCTCGACGAGGTGGATCGTCCCGTTTTCGACGGGGACGATCACGGCGAAATCAGATTTCTCGACGACGCCGTAAATGCCGTGCGATCCATCGCGCCGTATTATCGAATCCTCACGGACCCGCATCCAACGGTTTTCGTAGACGATGCGGGTCGCGGAGGTTTCGATATCGGGCTTCATGGCACCGGTGCCTTTCGGCCGGAGCCTTTTACCGTCCGAAGATGCCCTTGAAGAACTGGGCCATCTTGTTGTTCTTCTTCTTGCGCTCCACGTCGGCCTGGCTCTTGACCCAGGCAATCTGGACGACGCGGCGCTCGCCGACGAAGGGGCGATGGCCGTGCCAGGAATTGTCGGCGCGGAGGAAGGCGAACATGGTGCCCATGGTCGGCGGAACTTCCAGCGCATAGGGCTCGAAGTTCTGGCCGTCATAGAGAACGCGCAGGCGGCCACCGTCGTCCTGGTTCCACTCGTCGTTCATGTAGACCAGCATCGTCATGACCTTGGACGGGCCGTCCGTGTGGATCGCGCCGTATTTGGGCTGCGAGCGCTTCATGATGGTGGTCAGGCGGGGATATTGGTGCAGGTCCTGGCCGAACTTGCGGGAAAGCTCTTCCGTCAGCTCCGGGCCTTCCAGCTCCTCGATCAGAGTCTTGAAGCGGCCATGCATCTGAACCTCGTCCACGGTGAGGTAGCCGGGCTTCGTGATTTCCGGAAAATCGCGCTTGAGATCGCCGATGACGTCCGCTTTCAGAATGTTGTCCGTGAGCAGAAAATCATAGGGCTCACTCGACCGCTTCGCATTGCGGACGGCATTCAGATCGATGGTTTGCATGAAGGAGACTCCCCTAGCCGTAAGGCGCCGATTTTCTATCTTAGTTAGAATAAAACGTCATCACATGCCAGCCACGCCTTCATCGATATCGATGAGACCAATGTCGAAAGCCTCCATCGGACCCAAGACGCGATGAAACAGCACGGCTCCCAAAATCCCTGAAAAATCAGGTGGTTTAAGCTCGAAGCCCGCATTCAGGAGACTTCGATGACCGGTTCCAGGTTGAGAAGCTTGGCCAGGGCCCGGACGCGGCCGACAAGCCGCTCGTTGGCAAGATCGGCCATGTGGCGCGGCAGGCGCAGCACCACGCTTCTGCCCTGCGCGGTCAGGGGCGTCTGTGGCAGAACGCCCTCCATGGCCACGGAAACGGGATAGGCCACGCGCATCATGGCGGCTAGCAGGCGGGCGCGCTCCATGAGCCTGGACCCGGCCAGGGCCTTGATCCGGGAGCCCACCTTGTCCGGGGAAAGGCCCTCATGGCGGAAGAAGATCGACAGGGCGAGATAGGCGCGGCCCGGATGATCGAGGCCGACGAAGGCGCCATAGGCGATCAGGTTCAGGCTCTGCTCGCCGCGATAATCCGGATGCGCCCGCCAGCCGATATCGGCGAGGAGGCAGCCCGCATGGCGAAGATGCTGCTCGTTCTCGGTCTCGGGCAGGCCGACCGAATCGATGAACCGGCTCGTCCATTCCCACAATTCCTCCCCGTGGCGGGGAGAGCGGGAGCGGAGCAGGTTGAGATCGCTCGCGGCGGTCAAGAGCGGGTCGAGCCGGCGCGTTTCCGGGTCGAGTTGGTCGTAAAGCAGGCCCTCGCGCACGCCGAGAGCCGAGATGGCGATTTCCTTCGGCTCGCCAAGACGGATGATCTCTTCCAGAAGCATCGCCCCATAGGCGAGAAGCGGGCGGCGCGCCTCGGAGATGCTCTCGATATCCTTCAGGGTCTTGGCATCGGCCTCTTCCACGAGATGCAGGAAGTCCAGGCCGTCCTCCGGGTTGATGATGTAGTTGTGCATGATGTGCAGCGGGTAATCCGTCACGGCCTGATGCAGCCGCGCGAGGGCACGCCACGTGCCGCCGACCGCATAGAAGGTCCGGCCATGGAGCTGCTCCAGATGCCCGGCGGCCCGCTCCAGGGAGGCGCGAATGATCTTCTGCGCCTTTTTCACGGAGCCGCCGCTCAGGTCCTGCAGGGCGAGTCCGCCGAGAGGCATGGTGACGCCCTCCCCGACCAGCGCGCCTTGCACGTCCACCAGTTCCAGGCTGCCGCCGCCCATATCGCCGACGAGGCCGTCGGGTTTGTAGAAGCCCGAGACGACGCCATAGGCCGAGAACAGCGCCTCCTTGGCGCCGGAAAGAAGCTGGATCCGGCATCCGCAGGCCTGTTCGGCCGCCGCGAGAAAGTCGGGACCGTTGGTGGCGTCGCGCGCGGCGGCGGTGGCCAGCACATAGACCTCGGCCACATCCATGGTTTCGCAAAGCACCCGGAAGCGGGAGAGCGCCCTCAAGGCCCGCTCGACGGCATCGTCATCGAGGCGTCCCGTGGTCGCCACATGGCGTCCGAGGCCGCAGAGCACCTTTTCATTGTAGATCGGCGTCGGAGCCCGGGACAGGCCTTCATAAGCGACGAGGCGGACCGAGTTCGATCCGATGTCGATGATGGCGACCGGGCGGCCGATCTTGAGCCGTCCCTGCGCCTCGCTGCGCTCGACGAGGACCATGTCAGCGCTGCCCGCGCTTCGCGAGCGCCTTGGGGCTCGACGTCTTCAAGGACTTGCCGCGGCCCGACAGGCTCGGATTGGTCATGAAATACCTGTGTGCGTTGAATGGCTCCTCGCCCTTGGCCAGGACGATTCTCCGGCTCGTGCCATCGGGGAGGACCATCCAGCTCTGCTCGTTGTCGAGCAGATTCGCCAGCATGATCTGGTCGAGAACCTGCTGATGGACGGTGGGATTGAGGATCGGCAGCAGCGCTTCGACACGCCGGTCGAGATTGCGCGGCATGAGATCGGCCGACGAGATGTAGACATGCGCCTTCGGATTCGGCAGCGCGTGCCCGTTGCCGAAAGCATAGATACGGGTGTGCTCGAGGAAGCGACCGATGATGGATTTGACCCGGATATTCTCGGACAACCCCTTGATGCCGGGACGCAGGCAGCAGATGCCGCGCACGATCAGATCGACCTGCACGCCCGCGGCGCTGGCATCGTAGAGGGCATCGATGATGACGGGATCGACGAGCGAATTGCACTTGCCCCAGATCGCGGCGGGACGCCCGGCCTTCGCATGGGCGATCTCCTCGTCGATATGCTGGAGCAGGCGCTTCTTCAGGGTCAGCGGAGATACGGCCATGCGCTCCAGCTCGGCCGGCTCCGCATAGCCGGTCACGAAGTTGAAGATGCGCGACACGTCGCGTCCGATCGCCGGATCGGCGGTGAAGAAGGACAGGTCGGTATAGATGCGCGCCGTGATCGGGTGGTAATTGCCCGTGCCCACATGGCAATAGGTGATGAGCTGCCCGCCCTCGCGCCGCACCACCATGGACAATTTGGCATGGGTCTTCAGTTCGATGAAGCCGAACACCACCTGCGCGCCGGCCCGTTCGAGATCGCGCGCCCAGCGGATATTGGCCTCCTCGTCGAAGCGGGCCTTGAGCTCGACGAGCGCGGTGACGGACTTGCCCGCCTCCGCAGCCTCGGCGAGCGCCGCCACGATGGGTGAGTTCGACGACGTGCGATAGAGCGTCTGCTTGATCGCGACCACATTCGGATCCCGCGCCGCCTGATGCAGGAACTGCACCACCGCATCGAAGGATTCGTAAGGGTGGTGGACGATGATGTCCTTCTCGCGGATCGCGGCGAAGCAATCGCCGCTATGCTCGCGGATCCGTTCCGGAAAGCGCGGATTGTACGGTTTGAACTTGAGATCCGGCCGGTCGAGGCTGACCAGCTGCGATAGCTCGTTCAGCCCGAGCATGCCCTCGACGACGAACAGCTCGTCCTGGGCGATCTCGGACTCCTCCACCACGAATTGCCGCAGATCCTCCGGCATCGCCGCTTCGACTTCGAGGCGGATCACGCTGCCGCGTCGGCGGCGCTTGAGCGCGGTTTCGAAATGCCGGACGAGATCCTCAGCCTCTTCCTCGACCTCGATATCGGAATCGCGGATGACGCGGAAGGCTCCCTGGCCCTGCACATTGTAGCCGGGGAAGAGACGGCTGGTGTAGAGCACGATCATCTGTTCGAGGGCGATGAAGCGAGTTGCGCCCGTCTCCGCGAAATCCGGCAGGCGGATGAAGCGCTCAGCCCGCACCGGCAGGCGGATCAGCGCGTTGAGCACCTTGCCGTCGCTCTGGCGCACGAGTTTCAGCGCAATCGACGAGCCCAGGTTGGGAATGAACGGGAACGGATGTGCCGGATCGATGGCGAGCGGCGTCAGGACCGGAAAGACGTGGTTGAGGAAGTAATCCTCGAGCCAGGAAGCCTCGGGCTTGGTCAGGCCGCTTCCGTCCACGAGCACGATGCCTTCGTCCTGTAAGGCCGCCCTCAATTCCCGCCAACGCTCCTGCTGGTCGGAGGCGAGCTTCGAGACTTCGACCGCGATCTTCGCCAGTTGCTCCTGCGGGGTCAGCCCGTCCTGGGAGGTCGTCGAAACGCCCGACCGAACCTGTCCGCGCAGGCCCGCGACGCGGACCATGAAGAACTCGTCGAGATTGTCCGCCGAGATCGACAGAAACCGCAACTGCTCCAGCAGCGGATGATTTCGGTTGGCGGCCTCCTCCAGCACACGCCGGTTGAACTGGAGCCAGGAGAGTTCCCGGTTGATGAAGCGCTGCGGAAACTGGCGCAGGATCGCCCCGTCGAGCTCGATATCCGGTGGCGCCTTGGGCGCCGGGACCTCGCTAACGATTTCGGACTCGTCCAATACCAAGGCGTTGCGCACGTCATTCTCCGCCAGCTTCTGGGAAGTCCGTTTTGATTTGGACTTCGTGACGGTTTCACGACGGTTCGGTGACAGGGTCTTCACGTCGTCTTCACTCGATCTCATCCGCGTCCTGGATGGCCCCTAGGATTTCAGCAGCAATGGCGCGAGAAACGCGACGTCCCCGACTGAGGGCCTCCTTGTCGAGAAGCGTCACCAGTTCGGCCGCCTTCGCCAGCGACCGTTCGATCCGCAATGCAATGTAATCGACAACGCTGGTATCGACCACGAGTTGCCGGTCGACGAACAGCTTGACCAGAACCGCCTTCAGGAGCGCGTCGTCCGGCGCGTCGAGGGACACGCTCGTGGCGAGGCGCAGCCGGGAAAGCAGATCCGGCGTCTTCAATCCCCAGCGATCCGGAGGCGTCGATGCGGTCAGCAGCACGAAGGCCCGCTTCTCCCGCGCCAGGTTGAGCAGGTGGAACAGGGCGGCCTCGTCCCGGTCGGCCCGATCGAAATCCTCGATGGCGAGGGCGCCGTTGGAGACGAGATGCGGGACCTTGTCCTGCGTCACCTCGAAGGCGTCGATGGTCCAGGCATGGGCCGTCGTCGCCCAGATCGCTGCCAGATGGCTCTTGCCGCTGCCGCGCGGTCCATTGAGCAGGAGAACCGTGTCCGGCCATTCGGGCCAGTTCTCGATCATGGCATAGGCATGCTCGTTCGACGGGCTGACGAGAAAATCCTCCCGCCCGAAGCGCGGGTCGAGCGGCAGGTCGAAGGCGAGCTGCTTGGGAGCTTCACGCATCGATATCGATCCGCGGCTTGTCGGCATCGGCCCGGGGCATCAGGATCACCGGCTCGGTGCCGCGATAGATCGGGCTCGCCAGATATTGCTGCAAAGCGAAGCGCGCGACGACGCCGATGGCGGCGGCGAGCGGCACCGCCAGCAGCAGCCCGACGAAGCCGAACAGCGCGCCGAAGGCGAGCAGCGCGAACATCAGCCAGACCGGATGCAGGCCGACGGATTCGCCGACGAGTTTCGGGGACAGGATGTTGCCCTCCACGAACTGGCCGAAGACGAAGATGCCCAGCGTGGCGAGGATCATGGTCCAGTCCGGCCAGAACTGGACGATGGCGACGCCCATGGACAGGATCAGCCCGGTGAGCGAGCCCACATAGGGGATGAAGCTCAGGACGCCGGAGGTCATGCCGATCATCGCGCCGAAGTTGAGGCCGATGAGAGTGAGCCCGACCGCATAGAACGTGCCGAGGATCACGCAGACCATGGCCTGTCCCCGCACGAAGCCCGCGATGGCCCGGTCGATGTCGCGGGCGATGGCGCGCACATTGTCGCGCTGCTTCATCGGCATCCAGGAATCGACCGTCGTGACCATGCGGTCCCAATCGACGAGCATGTAGAAGGCTACCACCGGCGTGACCACCAGCAGGGAAAAGATACCGAGCAGCGCCTGCCCGCCGGACCAGAGCGATTGCAGAAAGGCACCGAGCCAGGCGATGCCCTGGCTGATCAGGTTGCCGGCGGAGGTCTGCATCTCGGACAGCGCGCTCGACCCGCCCAGCCTTTCGACCAGGGGACCGCCCTGCTCCACCGCCAGCTGCTGCAGCCGCGCCACATAGCTCGGGAGCTTCTCGACGAAGGCGCCAACCTGCTGCGCGGCGATCGGAACCAGGATCATGAGGGTGACGATGAAGATCAGGACGAACAGGATCAGGATGACGAGGCTCGCGCCAAGACGTCCGATGCCGAGACGCTGCATCCGGTCCGCCAGCGGATCGAGCAGGTAGGCCAGCGCGAAGCCGGCCACGAAGGGCAGAAGGATGGTGCGCAGGGCAAAAAGCAGCGCCACCATCACCACGAGGGCCACGATCCAGAATCCGATCTGCCGTTGGATCGTCATACCTTGCTCATATCTCAAGTCCGTTCAGCCCGTCATGTGCCGCAGCCATCCTCCGAGATAGGCACCGGCGGAGGCTATGGTCAAGGCGGCCACGGCCAGCATGGCGGCTTCCTCGAACCCGCCAAGGTTGAGCCCGAAGGCGTTGGCCGCGAGCGCGAAGGCGGCAAAGGCGATCTGGGCCCCCGTATTCAGCTTGCTGACGAGAAGCGGCTTGATCGCAACCGGGCGATGCATGACCCAGGACAGGAGCACCGCTGCGACGATCATGGCGTCCCGGGACACCACGACGATGGCAAGCCAGCTCGGGATCGCCCCTACTAAAGCGAGGGTGACATAGATCGAGACGAGAAGCGACTTGTCGGCCAGCGGGTCGATATAGGCTCCGAACTCGCTCTGCATGTTGAAATGCCGGGCGATAAAGCCGTCCACGGCATCGGAAATCCCGGCCACCACGAACAGAATGAAGGCCGCAGCCCACCTCTGCTGCATGATCATGACGATCAGGATCGGGACGATGATGAGCCGGGCGATGGTGATGAAGTTCGGAATGGTCATCGATAGGAATGATGGCGTCTTAAGGCCGGGAGTTCAATGTCAGGTTGGGGAGTGCTGGGATAAGGGGGAATAGCAGGAAGCCCTTGCGTCCCCGGCAAGGGGGAGGAAGCCATACGCTCTCGCGCAGAAGCGACGCAGAAAGGCGAATTGGATCGCCCGCTTGCCCCCTCAAGGCACTTCATCCATGCTTACGTTATCGCATTTCAACCAGCGGAGCCCCCATGATCGGCCGGTCCATTGCCAGCCTCGGAAGCGTTGCAGCCCTTATCCTCCCCCTTCTGGTGCTCCCGACCTTGCCGGCCTCCGCTTGCACAGGAAAAGGCTTTGACGAGCTAGAATCGTCTCGAATGATCGAAGGTTTCCCTTTTCCTGACGCGATCAAAGGCCTGCCTCGTGGAAAAATGCGAAAGTACACATGTGTTCGGAGTGGGGAAAGTTTCAGCGTTCGATACGGCGATGAGAAACGTGATTGGGCGGACGTAATCGTTTCTGATCGTGTCGCAGATATTCCACGCGCGGGACAAATGTCTATCGCGTTGGAAATCGAGCTGAGGATAATAGAACTCAAGCGCAAATTAGGCAGCGATGAGAAAGTGGCGATTCTAACAAAGCAGATTGGAGCCAAAACTGCCTCCATGCAGCTTTCTCACACCTATGACGGCGTCGAACACCAATCGTTCAGCTTCGTGATGGTGATACGGAAGAAAATCGTCAAAGTCAAATACACGACGGTCAAACGGGAAAACGCTGCAAGGAGAGCAAATGCGTTCCGGGACTACTATTTCGCCCGCCTGAAGGCTGCGTCCAAGACAAAGCCGCGCCTCAATGCGCAGTCTACCTGAGGTCGGGCACCGCTCCCCTTCGGCGGGCAATGACAAGTGCAATACCATACCCCAGGATAACGCCACAGGCATTGCGCAAAGCCCCTTGCCTCCGGCCCCCTCTCGCCTTACTGCCCCAGCAAACAGGGTATGCCGATGACCGAGAAACTGAAGAACGGCCTCACCTATGCGCAGGCGGGTGTCGATATCGACGCGGGCAATGCCATGGTCGATCAGATCAAACCCCTGGTGCGCGCGACGCGCCGGCCCGGGGCCGATGCGGAAATCGGCGGCTTCGGGGGCCTGTTCGACCTCAAGGCCGCAGGCTTCAAGGATCCGATCCTGGTGGCCGCCAATGACGGCGTCGGCACCAAGGTGAAAATTGCCATCGATACGGGCATCCACGACACGATCGGCATCGATCTCGTGGCCATGTGCGTGAACGACATCATCGTCCAGGGCGCCGAGCCTCTGTTTTTCCTCGATTATTTCGCGACCGGAAAGCTGGAGCCCGAGGTTGGCGTCGCCATCGTGAAGGGTATCGCCGAAGGCTGTCGGCAGTCCGGCTGCGCACTGATCGGCGGCGAAACCGCCGAAATGCCGGGTCTCTATGCACGCGGCGATTACGATCTCGCGGGCTTCGCCGTGGGCGCCGCCGAGCGTGGGACGCTGCTGCCGAAAGAGGTCAAGGCGGGCGATGTGCTGATCGGCCTGCCCTCCTCCGGCGTCCACTCCAATGGCTTTTCGCTTGTCCGACGGATCGTCGAGGCCTCCGGTCTACCTTGGGACGCGCCAGCCCCCTTCGCAGCAGGTCGCACCCTCGCCGAGGCCCTTCTCACGCCGACCCGGCTCTATGTGAAGCCCCTTCTCGCAGCCCTGAAGGCCACGGACGGCATCAACGCGCTCTGCCACATCACCGGCGGAGGCTTCCCGGACAACATTCCGCGCGTCCTGCCCGAGGGAGTCGGCGTGCGGCTCGACCTCGACGCCATCCCCGTCCCGTCTGTTTTCGGCTGGCTGGCCAGCACCGGAGGCGTCGCCGAAGCGGAGATGCTGCGCACGTTCAATTGCGGCATCGGCATGATCGTCGTCGCCACGGCTGACAGGGTGGAGAGCGTCATGCAGGCCCTGCGCGAGGCAGGCGAGAACCCGGTCCGCATCGGCGAAACCATTGTCCATGCGGGTAGCGAACAGGTCCAGACCACGGGACGTCTGAAGCTCTGATGACCCGTCGCCGCATCGCCATTCTGATTTCCGGGCGCGGCTCGAATATGGTCTCGCTCATCGAGGCCGCGTGCTGCCCCGATTATCCGGCCGAGATCGCGCTGGTTCTGTCGAACCGCCCGGATGCAGGCGGCCTCGAGCGAGCCAGGGCCTCGGGAATCGAGGCGCTCGCCATCGACCATAAGGCCTATTCCACCCGCGAGAGCTTCGAGCAGGCTCTCGATGCCGCCTTGCGCGAGCGCGATATCGACTTCATCTGCCTTGCCGGCTTCATGCGGGTGCTGACGCCCTGGTTCGTGGAGCGCTGGGCGGGCAGGATGGTCAATATACACCCCTCCCTCCTGCCGCTCTTTCGCGGCACGCACACCCATCAGCGGGCGTTGGAGGAAGGCGTTCTGGTGCATGGCTGCACCGTACATTTCGTCGTGCCGGAATTGGATGCGGGCCCCATCGTCGCCCAGGCCGTCGTGCCGGTCGTGCCCGGCGATACGGACCACATGCTTGCAGCGCGTGTGCTGGCGCAGGAGCACGTGCTCTATCCGCAGGCCCTGCGCATGATCTGCGATGGCCGCGCACGGTTAGAGGGCGGGCGCGTGGTCTTCGCTGAAGGATGGAGCGCAGAGGGCTCACTGCGCTCGCCGGGTTGAGGCAACGCCCCTCTTGTCATTCCGGGGCCGCCAGAAGGCGGAGCCCGGAACCCATGGCCGCAGATGGAACAGAATATGAAGCAGCGGCTATCGTCGCGCCTTATTCGTGCCTGTCAGCATTTATGGGTTCCGGGCTCTCGCTGACGCTCGCTCCGGAATGACAAGGGCGAGCAATACTCGACACTTACAATATCGGCCGCTGCAACTTGCAGGAATCGATCGCGCCGAACGCCTTCGCGCGGGCGCCGTCATTGAAGACGCCAGTATCGCGATAGGCCTGCACCTCGTCGGTGCTCATGGCGCGCATGGTACGGCCCGCATAGCAATCGCATTTGCGGGTCAGGGAGAACTCGCTCACGTTCTGGATCTTCGCTTGCGTCACGGTGCAGGCCTGGCGCACGCGGGCCTGCAGCTCGGTCATGCTCGCCGTCTTCAGGGCTGGATCCGGCTCGTACATGGTCGGCGTGTTGGAAGCGGCAGCAAGGGCGGCGGTAGCGGTAGCGACGATGGCGGCGGCAGCCAGCACCGAGCGGAAAACAGCTCTCATGGGAACTCCTGGAGGAACGAGATGATGATCAAGCTTAAGGATAGGCTCGTCCCGGCAGGGTCAAGGGGTCGTCGAGAATAGTCTTAAGACTTAGCCAATAGTGGGCTCTGTCCATTTACCCAGGCGTGGAAAGATTGGCCGTCACCTTCTCCAGAGCAACCCGATTGTCGTGGAAGGCGGCTCCGCCATAGGGCGCGACCTGATCGGCTCCCGTGAGCGTATTGATGCCACGGCCATGGGGATGCGCCGCGTTCGGCCAGATGCCTTCGGCGATCAGCACGCCGCGCCGAACGCCCTCGAAGTACCGGGCGCGCAGATATACCTCGCCGCGGCGGTTCTTCAGCTTCACCCAATCCCCATCCGCAATACCAAGCGGCTCCGCATCGCGCGGATGGATCATCACCTCGGGGCGTCCCTCCTTGGCCTGCGAGGTCGGAGTCTCGTTGAAGGTGGAGTTGAGGAATTGCCGGGCCGGGCTGGTGGCGAGGCGGAAGGGATGCTCATCCGTCGCCTCTTCGATCACCGCCCAATGGTCCGGAAAGGACGGAATCTCGCTCCACGGCCCCATCGGGCCGTTATTGCCGGAGGGCACCTTGGTCCAATCGGGCCTGAAGCGGAACTTGCCGTCCGGATAGGCGAAGCCGTCGAGATAATGCGCCTGCCTGAAATCGGGCTGCGCATCGATATGAACCTGCTTCTCCAGGTTATCGATCGAGCCCCAGCCGGAATTCTGCAGCGTCCAGTCGATCAGCTCGCGCGGCTCCATGTCGAAGCCGCGATGCTGCGCGCCGACGCGCCGCGCGATCTCGCGGACCACCTCGTGGTTCGTGCGGCATTCTCCGGGCGGGTCGACAAGCCTGGGGCCGAGCTGGAAATGCTGATGCCCGCCGCCGGAATAGAGATCGTCATGCTCCATGAACATGGTCGCGGGCAGGACGATATCGGCCATCAGCGCCGTCTCGGTCATGAACTGCTCGTGCACGCAGACGAATAGGTCTTCGCGGGAAAACCCCTGCTTCACCAGATCCTGCTCCGGCGCGACGGAGACGGGGTTGGTGTTCTGGATCAGCATCGCCTTGATCGGCGGGCCGTCATAGAGCGCCTGCCGGTCGCCGGTGAGAACGCGGCCGATCTGCGATTGATCGAGCCGGCGGATCGTCGTGTCGGCGGCATCGTGCCCTTCGATCAGCGCCTTGTTCCAGTGATAGATTGCACCGTTGTTGTGAAAGGCGCCGCCGCCTTCGAGTTGCCACGCACCCGTTACCGCCGCGATGCAGGAAGCGGCGTGCATGTTGATCGAGCCGTTGCGTTGGCGCCCGAACCCGAAGCCGAGGCGGAAATAGGTGCGCTTCCTTTCCCCGACGAGTTTCGCGAAAGCCTCGATCTCCTCGACCGGCAGCCCCGTGATCGCCGAGGCCCATTGCGGATCGCGGCTCTGTAAATGGGCTTCCAGCTCGCGCGGATGATCGGTGTAGCGTTCGAGATAATCCCAGTCCGCGTAACCGTCGCGGAACAGCACATGCATCACCGCGCAGGCGAGCGCGCCGTCCGTGCCGGGGCGCAGAAGAAGCGCCATGTCGGCCTGCTTCATCGTCGCGTTCATGTAGATGTCGATGGCGACGATCTTCGCCCCGCGCTCCTTGCGGGCGCGCATGGCGTGGGTCATCACGTTGACCTGGGTGTGCACCGCGTTCGTGCCCCAGATCACCACGCAATCCGACAAGGCCATCTCGCGCGGATCGGGCCCGGCGAGTTTTCCGGTGCCAGCTACGTAGCCGGTATAAGCGGTGGCGGTGCAGATGGTGGAATACTGGCCGGAATATTTCTTGACGTTGCGCAGGCGATTGATGCCGTCGCGCATGACGTAGCCCATGGTGCCCGCATAGTAATAGGGCCATACCGATTGCGCGCCGAAATCGTTCTCCGCTTCGAGGAACTTCTGCGCGACGATATCGAGCCCCTCATCCCACGAGATGCGTTCGAACCGGCCTGATCCCTTCGGGCCGGTGCGCTTCATGGGGTGAAGCAGACGGTCGGGATGGTGAATCCGTTCCGCATAGCGCGCCACCTTCGCGCAGATGACGCCCGCCGTGTAGTTGTTGGCCTTCGCCCCATGAACGCGCCCGATGGTGCGCCCCTCGATCACCTCCACGTCGAGCGAACAGGTCGACGGGCAGTCGTGCGGGCAGACGGAGGTGCGGCGTTCGATGCGGGGAGCTTGATTCATGGCGGCGCATCATGACGGATGAAGCGGAAAACGAAAAGGCCGCCCGAGGGCGGCCTTTAAACATGTTTTCAGCCCTGACTAGCATCCCCCTCATCCTGAGGAGCGGCGAAGCCGCGTCTCGAAGGAGGATCCAGCACGCGCGGGAGACGCCTGATCCTTCGCGATGGTCACTGCGTGACCTCCTCAGGATGAGGCTGGGGAAGTGCGGGCTTGGTCGGTTTTACCCGACGATCTCGTTACCCGAGAAGAACTGGGCGATCTCGATCTTGGCGTTGTCCTGGCTGTCGGAGCCGTGGACCGAGTTCTCGCCGATGGACTTGGCGTAGAGCTTGCGGATGGTGCCCTCCGCGGCGCTCTCCGGGTTGGTGGCGCCCATGATCTCGCGATAGCGGAGAACGGCGTTCTCGCCTTCCAGAACCTGCACGACGACCGGAGCGGAGATCATGAAATCCACGAGCTCACCAAAGAAGGGACGCTCCTTGTGGACCGCGTAGAAGGTCTCGGCCTCGCGGCGGCTCATGTGGATGCGCTTCTGCGCCACGATGCGCAAACCCGATTTCTCGATGACGGCATTGATGGCGCCGGTCAGGTTCCGCGCGGTCGCGTCGGGCTTGAGGATGGAGAAGGTGCGCTCGAGGGCCATGACTATTCACTCTTAAGGTCAAAATGTGGAAAGTGCCGCGCTTATAGCGGTGCTCCCCCCGCCTCTCAAGGCCCTTTTCGCAACAGCGAAGTCGGGTGGTTGGAAAGGTTACTACCCTCCCCTAGTCTTCTCAGGAGCGGTCCGCCTGAAGACCGACATCCTGGGAGTGAACCATGAAGCCTGCCCTCCTCGCCGCCCTCGGCCTCCTCGTCCTGGCCGGATCGGCCCATGCCCAATCCGCCGATCCGAGCGGCACCTATTTGAGCGAAAGCGGCGAGACGCATGTCCGCGTCGCCAGATGCGGCGCCGTCTATTGCGGCACCATCACGGCCGTCAAAGGCGAGGCCAAGGACGTCAATAATCCCGACCCGAAGCTCAAGGGCCGCAACCTTGTCGGCGTTCAGATGATCTCGGATATCCGGCCCTCCGGCGAGGGTTTCACCGGACAGCTCTACAATTACAAGGACGGCAAGACCTATACGGGCAAGATGAGCTTCAAGGGCGGCAACGCCATGCAGCTCTCAGGCTGCATCCTCGGTGGCCTCATCTGCCGCTCGCAAACCTGGACAAAGGTGAATTAGGGGGCTGTTTTTCCCTCCCTGCGGATCTTGGGAACACCCGAGATCCGTAGGGAATGAGAGCAAGTCGTACCATTCCCCGTCATACGATCCCGGATCGCCTTGCGGCATCCGGGATGACAATATGATTTGGCCCGCTTGGCTTACCGTGCCCGTTGACCGAATAGCACGGCCTGGACCTTCGGATCCGTCATGTCGTTCTTGCCGCGGTCCTCGGAACTGACCGCGATGCCGCGCTTGACCGCCGGGCGGGCGAGCATGGTCTCAAGCCAGCGCTTCACATGCGGGAAGTCCTCGATGTTCTGGCCCTGCCGCTCCCAGAGCTTCGCCCAGGGCATGATCGCCATGTCGGCGATGGAATAGTCGCCAGCCACGAATTCATGGCTCGCCAGCTGCTTGTTCAGAACGCCATAGAGCCGGTTGGCCTCATTGGTATAGCGGTCGATGGCGTAGGGAATCTTTTCCGGCGCGTAGATGCGGAAATGGTGGGTCTGGCCGAGCATGGGGCCGAAACCGCCCATCTGCCAGAACAGCCATTGGTCGATTTCGACCCGCTTGCGCTCGTCCTGCGGATAGAACTGGCCCGTCTTGCGGCCGAGATATTGCAGGATCGCGCCGGACTCGAACACGGAGATCGGCTTGCCGCCGGGCCCGCCGGGATCGACGATCGCCGGCATCTTGTTGTTGGGCGAGACCGCCAGGAATTCCGGCTGGAACTGGTCTCCCTTGCCGATATTCACCGGATGGACCGTGTAGGGAAGCCCCGTCTCCTCGAGCATGATGGTGACCTTCCATCCGTTCGGGGTCGGCCAGTAATAGAGTTCTATCGGTTGTTGGGCGGAAGCCGCCATAGCATGCCTCTCCTCGGCTCTAAGACAACGCGTGTCCCGCGAGGTTAAGACATAAGATCGTTACGGACACCACCGATCACAAGGATTTCCCGTGGACAGAACGCATGGCCGCCCTGACGGCCTTGCATGTTTCAATGTTTCGTATGAGTTTTGCGGAGAGCCATATATTCCTCATGGCCATACAGGGATTCCGACGATGAACCGCATCCTGCGCACCGCCCTCGCCGCCGCGATGGCCCTCCCCCTCGCCATGCCGCTGCCGGCATCCGCCCAGACAAATCCCAAAAAGGAGCCCACCGCCGGCCAACTCGCCGCCCGCGAGCGCATGACAAAGTGCAGCGCCGAGTGGAAGGCCGATAAGGCGGCCGGCAAGGTCACCAAGGACATGAAGTGGCCGAAGTTCTGGAGCGAGTGCAACAAGCGGCTAAAGGGCGGCACGAAAGCTTGAAAGAGCAAGGTGCGCGCTCAGAGCCAGATCGCGCACCTTACGCCTTAGCTAAATGAACAGCCAGGCAAGTGGCCTGCATTGCAGTTCGTCCGAGTACGAGGCGAGGATTCTATGAAATGGTTGTCTCGTTTGCTGGGCAAGCACTCAGCAGCTCCAGAGAATGCGTCAGATGAGCAAGCCATCCTCATTCATCTCGCTGGCGCGTCGCTGCCTGACGAGATTTATGAAGAATATGATCTCACCAGGCTTGAAGACCGTCTGACCGAAGCTCTTGGCAGCCTCGGTGAACATGACGGTCACGAGAGCGGACCGGGCGTGACCATCGTTTACCTCTATGGCCCCGATGCCGAAGCAATGTTCCACGCCATTGAGCCCGTCTTGAAGGACCATCCGCTGGCTCGCGGTGCAAGCGTAATTATCCGCAAGGGAGCGCCGGGAGCTCCTGAGCGCGAAGTCCGCATGCCTCACTAGCTTGCCTAAACCTTCTTCTTGAAGCCCTCGTGGCTGCGGGCGAAGCCGAGGCGTTCGTAGAAGCGGTGGGCGTCTTGGCGCGTCTTGTTGGATGTGAGTTCGAGCATGGCGGCGCCGTTCGCACGGGCCTCGGCTTCCGCGAAGACCATCATCCTCCCACCGATCCCGCCCGAGCGGCGCGCAGCCTTCACCTTCACGCTCTCCACCTTCACACGCAGGGCACCCCGGCTTGTCAGGTTGGGAATGAAGGTGAGCTGGAACGTGCCGACGATCTCGCCCCCGTCGAGGGCGACGAAGAGCCGGTTCTCGGGACTCGCCGCAATCGCGGCGAAGGCGGCCTCGTAGGCAGGCCTGTTCTCGGGCGTCCAGGCATCGCCATGGGAGCCGAGCTCGTCCTCCTCATGCAGGCGGATGATCGCTTCCAGATCCTCCGCCCGCGCCTGACGGATAACTAGTTCGCTCATGCGGCGGCTTTTGTTTCCGGCGGCAGAAGTTTCCCGGTCGGGCCGAAGCCGGGCAAGGCTTCCACGCGCTTCACCCAGGCGACGATGTTGGGATAGGAGGCAAGACCGATCTCCGCCTCTTCCGCGAAGGCGATCACGCCGTAAATATCGATATCGGCGATGGTCGCGCCTTCTCCGACGACCCAGTTGCGGCCTGCCAGATGCCGATCCAGGACCGTCAGGGCCGCATCGGCCTCCGTCGCATACATTTCGAGAAGTTCCGGTCCGCCTTTACGGAAGCCCTTCCTGATCGACCGGCTGCGATAGATTGCCGGGGCAAGGCGATCGAATTCCCAATAGAGCCATTCGCGCGCCTGCAGACGCTCATCCAGAGTCGCGCCGCCGAACTTGCCGAGGGTGTCGGCGAGGTATTCCAGGATCGCGGCCGACTGGCAGAGCTGGCGGCCATTGGACCGGTCCACGAGAAGCGGCACCTGTCCGAAGCGCTGCTTCGAGAGATAGGTCGGCTGCTTATGCTCCCCTTCGCGCAGGTTCACATGCACATAGTCGAAGGGCTCCCCCGCCAGGGAGAGCATGAGGCCGACCTTGTAGGTCGGACCGGAGAGGAAGACGCCATGGAGTTCGAAACGTGCCGGCATGGATGAACCTGTAAGCTGGTTTGACGGTGCGGACCCTAGAGCATCGGACCCAAGAGTGGAATGCACTTTTGGGATCAATCCGATGCCCTCCGGTTGAATGAGCGCATCGTTCTGAGCGAACCGAAGGTCCGCGTCAGCGAAAAACCGAATCCACTTTCCCGCACGAAGCGCTAGCCGATTGATTCACGCCCCGGAAGGACCAGAATCTCGAATCTGGAGGCGACATGGCCAACATCGAACGGGAACGGAAACTTCTGCAGCAGACGGTGGCCATTCTCGCCATCATTCCCGCGGCGATCGGGCTCTACGGGGTTCTGTTCGGGCATGCGCTGACGGGGGAAACGGTGAGCATCTCGGCGGAGAGCCATTTCCGGTTTCTCTCCGGGCTTCTGCTCGGCATCGGGCTGTGCTTCTGGAGCACGGTGCCGCGTATCGAGGAGAAGACGAACCGCTTCCGGCTCCTGACCCTCCTCATCGTCATCGGCGGCCTGGGGCGGCTTACGGGCCTGATCCTCACCGGCCTGCCATCCCTGTTCATGATCGGCGGGCTGTTCCTGGAACTGATCGTGACGCCGTTCCTGTGCCTCTGGCAGACCCGGGTAGCCAACCGTTATGCGGAGGAATTCGGCGTGGCCTAGGTTTTTAACGGCGGAACCGACGCCGCCGGGCTACCAGACATCGTATTCACACCCATATCCTCTTATGAAGTGTGGCCTCGGGCGCGCGCTGCCCGGACCGTGACCGCTGCAAGGCCGCCGTTCTTTTGGCCTTTCGGGCCTGCGGAATGCTGGTCGTCATGCGCCTCCGGGGAGGTGGATCATGAGCGAGAATCAGGCGCTTTTCACAATTCTGCGTCAATCGGCCGATCCTGAAGCCGTCGATGTGATCGAGCGGTTGGTCCGGGAGGCTCCGGACCACGAACTGAACCGCATCAACGTGCTGTTGCTGGCCGCCAAGGAGGGCCTCGACGAGGAACGCCTGATCGCCGCCTTTCTGCATGCGGCGCGGCTCGGGCTGTTCGAATTGTCCTGGAACGTACTTTGCCCCGGCTGCGGCGGGGTGCTCGATGCCGGCACGAGCCTCAAGACGGTTCATCACGAGTCCTATAACTGCGCCCTCTGCGGGGCGGGATACGAGCCGACCCTCGACGAGATGGTAGAGGTGACGTTCACAATCAGCCCGCGCGTGCGCAGGATCGCGGCGCATGAGCCGGACAGCCTGCCCATGTGGGATTATGCCCGCCAGTTCTTCTGGGGCTCGGGCGTCGATCTTCCGGACAATTTCGAGGAGATCATGGAGGACATCGTTCTCGACTCGATCGAGCTTCCCGCGGGAGAGCGCGCCTCCCTGTCGCTGCAGCTCCCGGCCGACTTCATCATCGTCTTCGAGCCGATCACCCATGGAGCGCAGTTCATCGACGTGAAGGGCGAGCCGACCCGCGAGCGCCAGAACCTTTCCATCGTTTACGACGACAAGCATGCGCAGCACGACACGGTCGAGCTGCGGCCCGGTCCGCTCCGGCTCTCGCTCGAAAACCGCACCTCCAAGCGGGTGCTGCCCGCCGTCTGGATCGCCAACGACAAGCTGCATGACATGCTCGGTCGGCGCAGGCCGTTCCTTACGGCCAAGCGCCTGCTCTCGAACCAGACTTTCCGGGACATCTACCGCACGGATACGCTCGATATCGACCAACGCCTGAAGATCACGAGCCTGACCTTCCTTTTCACCGATCTCAAGGGCTCGACGGAGCTTTACGAGCGCGTCGGCGATCTGGTCGCCTACGATCTGGTGCGCGAGCATTTCCGCGTGCTGAACGAGATCGTCGCCTCCGAGGGTGGCGCCGTGGTGAAAACCATCGGCGATGCAGTGATGGCGACCTTCCCGACGCCCGACCATGCGCTTGCCGCGGCGCTGCGGATGCGCGAAGCGATGCGCGAGCTCAACGAGCAGCGGGGGCAGGAGGACCTGCTGCTCAAGATCGGCATTCATGAGGGACCATGCCTCGCGGTCATGCTCAACGACCGGCAGGATTATTTCGGCCAGACGGTGAACATCGCCTCGCGGGTCCAGAACCTCGCGGTCTCGCGCTCGATCTTCGCCACAAGCGCCGTGATCGAGGACCCGCAAGCCTCGCATCTCATTGCAGCGCAAAATCTCCATCCCACGCAGAAGTTGACCGCCCTGCGTGGGATCAACGACGCGTTCTCCGTCTACGAGATTCCATGAGGAGAAGCCCGCTGCGGCGACACGATCGCGATCATCGGTCACCGTCAGTCGCGCCGGCTGTCATCTTCTCCGATGTCCCGGAGCAGATGAGGGCCGAGTTTCGCTCGAAAAGAGGCTTTCGGCTCGGATGAGGAGAAGGCCTTTGCGGAGTTCGGCTTGGGCACGCGCTCGAGCGCGGCCGGGATAACGTCAATTCGAATGGTTAACCAGACAAGGGAAAGCGTGATCTGCTTCATCGAAACCTGCAGCTTTGATGGGGTGAAGGAACGCGGCGTGCGCGCATGCGACGACGGGCAGGAACATGTGACGCCTCCTTCAGCTGAGGTTGATGGCAGGAGCGGCCAGGATATCAGCCGCTCGGATATGATAGGGCACCTTCGGTGCGTTCGCTAGCGCATCGTGTGGAAAAGTGATCTCCACTTTCGGGTTCGATGCTCCAGGCGAGAGATGATTAAGCTTTCAATTCCCTGATGCCATCGATGAAAAGCTTTGCGCCGATGCCGCCGAAGGCTACGCCGAAACACCCCTCGATCACCCGGCAGAAGCGCGCATAGACGCGGGTGACGGTTCCGGTCGAGAAGATGAGGGCATAGGTGCCGTAGACGACCGTCGCCGATATGGACGCGCCGACGCCGATAGCCAGGAATTGAAGGGTAGAGAGCCCGGCGGATGCCAGATACATGGAAACGGCCACCCACATCAGGGCAGCCTTGGGGTTGGTCATGACCACGAACAAGCCACGCCGATAGGCCGCACCGGCCCGCATCTCCGCACGCCCTGCAACAGGACGGTCTGAAGAAGAAGCAATGGCAGCGTGCAGGGCTTTCAGACCGAGATATACCAGATAGCCACCGCCCAGGAGGCGCATCGCCATGATCGTCTGCGGAAAGGCTTTGAGAAAGGCCCCGATCCCCAGCGCAAAGAGAACGGCCCAGATGAATACGCCTGTCGCGACCCCGGCAGCGGTGGAGAAACCCACCAGACGCCCGCTTCCGAGCGAGGCGGATGAGACGGCCATCAGATTGGGCCCAGGCGAAACCTGGGCCAGAAAGATGCCGAACAGGACACCAGCTATTCCAAGCATGACGATTTCAGTCCCTATGCTGTGGCTTGAATCGAAGCAGATTCCGGCTCACGCCGAAAGCGGTTTCTCGAACCGATATTCCACCGAACCGGAGATGTCTCCGAGATCGCGCTTGTCGCCGATCTGCGCATAGCCCATGCGCTTATAGAGGCGGTGGGCCTTCGTGAACCGGGTATCGGACCAGAACAGTATGCGTCGCGCGCCCTTTCTTCGGCCATAACCCTCCACGTGGCGCACGAGGGATGCGCCCAGGCCCTTGCCGCGCTGGTCGGGACGGACATAGAGGCGGTGCAGCTCGACGACATCGGTTTCCGGAAAATCGGCGGCGACGCAGGCGCAGATGCGGCCGCGCTTATCCTCCAGCACCCAGAACACCCCGCCCCTCTTCTCGAAGGACGAGCCGGGCGCGCGCAGATCGAAGAGATCGTCATGCGGATCGATGAAGCAGCCGGGGTAATCGGCAAAGCACAACGATAGGAGCCCGAAGAGATCCTGCGCATCGCTGTCCGCCGCTGGGCGCAACGTCGTCAGCCCGTGCTCCGTCGCCGCATCGGCCATAGTCAGGCTCCCTGAACCCGATCCATCATCTCGGTGATCTTTCGCGTGAGCATATCGTGCATCCGACGATAGGCCTGCGGCGAAAGGTGGATGCCATCCGTGGTGAAGCCCTCTTGCGCCTCGTGCCCCGCGCCGGAAAAAGCCGTGTGCATGTCGATGACGCCAGCTCCGTGCCGCTCGGCGATGCGGACGATGCGGCGGCTCAGCGAGGCCATGGCCTCGACGGAATAGAAACTCGTCAGGCGCTTGCCCGTCTCGACCGGCGGCGGCGTCATCACGATGAGGGGCACGCCGGTCTCGCCGGAGAGCCGCACGATCCGGTCGCAATAGGTTGCGACCTCGTCGAGTTCCGGCTCGGTCTTGCCCTTCTTGGCGTCGTTGGTACCGACCAGCAGCACGGCGAGACGCGGTTTCGCCGTCTCCAGAAGGCGCGGCACCTTGGGGAGAAGCGCCTCGGTCCAGATGCCGGAATAGCCGGCATTGACGACCGGACACGCGCCGATCCGGTTCCAGTAAAAACCCTCGACGATGGAATCGCCGATGAAGAGCACGCTCCCCGGCCCCGCCGCGTGAATATGCGATCCGATGACGATGTCCCGGATCAGCCAGTGCGGGGCGAAAGGGTTCGGCTGCGCGCTCACGGGATTATCGGCTTATTCTCGATGTCATGAATAAGAATATGCAAAGCGCTCGATCTCAGGCGAGAGCGAAGTCTACTGCCGAAATGGCGTGAAGAAGCGTGGTGTCGAAAACGGGCACGTCGATGTCCCCCTGCCCGATCAACATGGTAATTTCAGTGCATCCCATGATCACGCCGTCAGCGTTGTTCTCCCGTTTCAGGCGCTCTATTTCGGAGAGATATGCCGCCTTCGAGCTCTCGCTGACAATGCCCTGACAAAGCTCCTCATAGATCACGCGATGAACCATCGCGCGGCCCGCCTCATCCGGGATGACGACATCGAGCCCGAATTTCTCGCGCAGCCGCTCCTTGTAAAAATCCTGCTCCATCGTGAACCGGGTGGCGAGGAGAATGGGACGCCTAACGCCCGCTTCGACGACCGCCTTCGCCGTTGCATCCGCAATGTGCAAGAGAGGAACCGTCGTCGCCGCCTGCACCTCTTCAGCCATCCGGTGCATGGTATTCGTGCAGATCACGAGGCCCTCGGCGCCCCCGTCCTCAAGCTTTCTGGCAGCCTCGATCATGAGATCGGCTGCACCTTGCCAATCTCCGGCATGCTGGCGCTCGGCGACCTTGGCGAAATCGAACGACCAGACGAGAAGCGGGGCCGAATGGAGACCTCCTCTGCGTTTTCGTGTGATCTCGTTGATATGGCGATAGTAGATTGCCGTGCTCTCCCAGCTCATCCCGCCGATCAAACCAAGTGTCTTCATTATTCTAAGACCCGATTAATTCTCGAAGGGAAATATCATGCCATCGCATGAAGGAACAGCCGACGTTGTATTCTTGAATTCACGCCTTCAATAAACTTGCAATAAACTTGCCAGCATAACAATACCGACCGCTTTGAGGCGGTCTGTGACTTGACCATGAGAGCGGGACAAACCTGCCCCGCTCAGAAAAAACCGCTGATGTTACTCGATCCCGAGCTTGCTCTTCAGCAGCTCGTTCACGGCCTGTGGATTGGCCTTGCCGCCCGTCTGCTTCATCACCTGACCGACGAACCAGCCGAGCAGGGTCGGCTTGGCCTTGGCCTGCTCTACCTTGTCCGGGTTCGCGGCAATGACCTCGTCGATGGCCTTTTCGATGGCTCCCGTATCTGTGACCTGCTTCATGCCGCGGGCCTCGACGATCTCGCGCGGATCGCCGCCTTCGGTGAAGACGATCTCGAACAGGTCCTTCGCGATCTTGCCGGAGATCACGCTCTCGCCGATCAGGTCGATGATCGCACCGATCTGCTTGGCGGAAACCGGCGAGGAGGAGATGTCCTTGCCTTCCTTGTTGAGGCGGCCGAACAGCTCGTTGATGATCCAGTTCGCGGCGCTCTTGCCGTCACGGCCATTGGCGGCTTCTTCGAAATAATCGGCGGAGGCGCGCTCGGCCACCAGGACGCTCGCGTCATAGGCCGAGAGGCCGTAATCGGCCATGAAACGAGCCTTCTTCTCGTCCGGCAGTTCCGGCAGGTACTGGGCGAGATCGTCCACATAGGCCTGATCGAACTCAAGCGGCAGCAGGTCGGGATCGGGGAAGTAGCGGTAATCGTGCGCCTCTTCCTTTGAGCGCATGGAGCGCGTCTCGCCCTTGCCGGGATCGAAGAGGCGGGTTTCCTGGTCGATGGTGCCGCCATCCTCGATGATGCCGATCTGGCGGCGCGCCTCGATCTCGATGGCCTGGCCGATGAAGCGGATCGAGTTGACGTTCTTGATTTCGCAGCGCGTGCCCAGAGGCTCGCCGGGGCGACGCACGGACACGTTCACGTCGGCGCGCAGGTTGCCCTTGTCCATGTCGCCGTCGCAGGTGCCGAGATAGCGCAGGATCGTGCGCAGCTTTGTTACATAGGCCCGCGCCTCGTCGGAGGAGCGGAGATCCGGCTTGGAGACGATTTCCATCAGCGCCACGCCGGAGCGGTTGAGGTCGACGAAACTCATGGTCGGATGCAGGTCGTGAATCGACTTGCCCGCGTCCTGCTCCAGGTGCAGGCGCTCGATACCGACCGTGATCGTCTCGCCGCTTTCCGGCACGTCGACGATGACCTCGCCCTCGCCCACGATGGGGCTCTTGTACTGGCTGATCTGGTAGCCCTGCGGCAGGTCCGGATAGAAATAATTCTTCCGGTCGAAGGTGCTCCTGAGGTTGATCTCGGCCTTGAGCCCGAGGCCCGTGCGGATCGCCTGGCGCACGCACTCCTCGTTGATGACGGGCAGCATGCCGGGCATGGCAGCGTCCACGAGCGAGACATGGCGGTTCGGATCGCCGCCGAAGGCCGTCGAGGCCCCCGAGAACAGCTTGGCCTGGCTCGTCACCTGGGCATGGATCTCCATGCCGATGACGACTTCCCAATCGCCTGTCGCGCCTTTGATGAGTTTCTTCGGGTTGACCGGAGCGTTCATGCGGCCTCGCGCCTTCATCTATCGATAATTTCCAACCGGAGTAAGAGCCTCGGGCCGCTCCGGTCAACCCCTTTCCGACCTGAACATCCGTTCAGAATATGGCGGAGTATTGTTAAGTTCAGTTATAATTTGTGCACAGCTATTTAATGCTAAAGCCAAGCCTGCGTGAAACCGCACTCGATGTTGAGCGTTGTTCGGTTGGTAAATGGTCAAGGAGATAACAATGGCTGTAGATCCGATGGATCGCGACCCGAACCTCTACAATCGTGACAACGAGATTTACGAACCTGAGGCTCGCGGGTCGAATACTCTTGCTTATTTGATTGGCGGTCTTGTTATCGCTCTCGGCTTGCTCGCATTTCTCTTCTACGATGGCGGCAGTCGCGACGTGAGCACGACCGGCAGTACCACGGCACCACAGACGCAGACGGCCCCGGCAGCTCCGTCTTCGCCTAAGACCGACTCGACGACCGCTCCGTCGGCCCCGTCCGCTCCGGCGACACCTTCTGCCCCGTCCAACCCGACGGCGCCAAAGCCGTAAGCGTAACCGCATCATGAATTATGGGCCTGGCCTTCCGGTCGGGCCCATTTTTTGCCTCAGGTCGCCTTGAGCACCGGACGAACGTCCTTCTGGGGGATGGTCATCAGCGCAACGCCGATCAGGATGCAGGCAAGACCGACCCAGGCTGACGAACTCAGCCGCTCTCCGAGGAAATAGGCTCCGATCGCGACGCCGATGGGGGCTCTCAGATAGGCCTGCGCCGTTGCGCCGACCGATCCCAGCGTGTGGATGAGCCGGAAATAGATGACGAAGGCGAAAGCGGTGGAGAAGACCGCAAGGCCGAGAAGGGCCAGCATCGACGTCGCCGAGGGAGCGAGAGTCCATGGCCGGTCGACGACGAGGCTGACGGGAATCAGGATCGCAGCCCCTGAAACCAGCGATCCGGCGGCGGGCGACATCGGATCGAGTCCCTTGAAATTGCGCCCGAAGATCGCGGCGCCCGCATAGCAGATCGTTGCCAGCACCACCGCAAGCTGGGCGAAGAGTTCCTGCCCCACATGGTTGAAGGCCTGCGTGCCGACGATGACGCAGGTGCCCGAAAGGCCGATCACCACGCCGGTCATCTTGCGGAACGTGGTGGGCTCGTGCCGGGTCCAGAGCAGGGTGATGAGGAACGTGAAGACCGGAGTCATCGAATTCAGGATGACCGCGAGCCCCGCATCGACCGATTTTTCCGCCCAGGCGATCAGGGTGAAGGGAATGACGCTGTTGAGGCAGGCCTGAACGACGAATTTCCGCCAGCTTGACGCATCGCGCGGAAGCCTGATGCCGCGCAGGCACAGGATGATCAAAAGCACCGCCCCCGCGACGATCGTTCGCCCCGCGATCAACGTGACCGGCGGAATCGTCTCGATACCGAGCTTGATGAAGGTATAGGATGCGCCCCATAGGGTCGCGAGCGCGGCGAGCAGGGAAAGCTCGGCCGCGTAGTTGGGCGTCTTTGGAGAATTCGTCGGCATCGCTGGTTCCATTCGTTCCGGGATGGCGAGAAATTGCCATGACGGAGCGTCCCCGTCCCGCAGGAACGTTTCGGCCCAGGCCGAAACGTCCTTTGCTGACCGGGATGCCTATACGGTCTATGATCCGATCATGACATCCATGGTTTCAGGCAACACCCTCGCGGAGATCGCAGCCCTGATCGGCGACGTCGCCCGCGCCAACATCCTCTCCGCCCTCATGGACGGACGGGCGCTGACCGCCAGCGAGCTCGCCTGGCACAGCGGTGTCAGCCCGCAGACCGCGAGCGGACATCTCGCCAAGCTCAGCGAGGCCAACCTGCTCGCCGTGGCCCGGCAAGGCCGCCACCGCTATTACCGGCTGGCGACGCCGGAAGTGGCGCAGGCCATCGAAGCCCTGATGGCGGTCGCCTCCTTCGGCCCCAAGCGCCACCGACCGGTCGGTCCGAAGGACGAGGCGTTGCGCAATGCCCGCACCTGCTATGATCATCTCGCCGGGCGCCTCGGCATCGCGCTCGCCGACACTCTGACCGCACGCAATCACATCGTCCTGTCCGATAGCGCAGGCGCGCTGACCGATGGCGGCCACCGCTTCCTGTGCGATTTCGGAATCGACCTGGAAGCAGGACGCGGACGGGGCCGCGCCCTGTGCCGCACCTGCCTGGACTGGAGCGAGCGCCGCCCTCACCTCGCCGGACGGCTCGGAGCCGCGCTCTGCACGCGGCTTTTCGAGCTGGGCTGGGTCGAGCGCATCAAGGACAGCCGCGCGCTTGCCATCACCCCGGCGGGGCGGAAGGGCCTCGGTGAGACCTTCGGCATCTCGGAACAAAGCTAAATTCCGGTGATTGAGCCGTTGGCGCGATCCGCGCCGAGCGAGAGCATCCGACGCTCAGCCGGAACCGGCGCGTCCGATGCTCTCTTCTTTTGATGTCGCATCGTTGCGCGAAAAACCGGATCCACTTTTTCGCACGATGCTCTGAGCACAGGGAGCTTCGAGATGGCAAGCAAGGCAAGCTTTACCCCGGAGGAATGGGCCCGCATCGTCGCAAGCCCGATGGTGGCCGGCATGGCGATCACGGCGGCGGAGCCGAGCGGGCTCTGGGGCCTGCTGAAGGAATCCATGTCCAGCGGCTGGGCCCTTCTGGAGGTGCAGAAGGACCCGAATGCCAATCCCCTCGTCAAGGCCGTCGCCAGCGACATCGCGGACCCGGCGACCCGCGACGCGGTCCGGACCTCTTTCCAGGATCGGTTCAAGGGCAGTCAGTTCAGCGAAGTGAAAGAGAAGGCCATCGACGAGCTTCGCGCGGTCGCCGCCATACTCGACGCGAAAGCCCCGGAAGACGCTCCCGCCTTCAAGGCCTGGCTGCGCCATGTGGCGCAGGAAGCGGCGGAAGCCGGCAAGGAGGGCGGCTTCCTCGGCTTCGGCGGGGTCGCGGTCAGCGATGCCGAGAAGGCGACGCTGGACGAGATCGCAAACGCCCTCGATTCATCGAGCCGACTCGCGGGGATCGCGGAGACATAGGGAACCCGTCCTGCCCCGTCGCGCCACGGAATGACGAAAGACTGCCCCTACCGGCTTGCCACGCGGCGGGCGGCGTAGGCTCCGCCCGCCCAGATCAACGCGGCGATGGCGCGAACGGGATAGAGCGTCGGCGTGTCGTGGCTGATCGGGGCGATCCAGGGGATGCCGATGCCGGTGATCAGCCAGGAGACAAGCACCGAGATGCCCAAAGCCGCGATGGCGGCGATGAACACCTTGCCGATCTGATCGGCCTTCCAGCCGAGCATCACCGCGACCACGATCAGAACCGGATCGAAGGCGCCCCAGAGCCAGACCGAAAGAGGAATGACGGGAGGTGTCACGCCTTCGCCCACCAGGGCTGCGGCAACGCGATGCGGCCCGCCGCATCCTCGATCACCTGACCTGCCGCGAAGAGGGTCTCCTCGTCGAAGGCGCGGCCGATGAGCTGGAGGCCGAGCGGCAACCCTTGCGAATCGAGCCCTGCCGGAACGGCGATGCCTGGGAGGCCCGCCATGTTCACGGTAACGGTAAAGATGTCGTTGAGATACATCTCGACCGGATCGCCCGAGCCCTTCTCGCCGATACCGAAGGCGGCGGACGGTGTAGCGGGCGTCAGGATGGCATGAACGCCCTGCGCATAAACCTTCTCGAAATCCTGCTTGATCAGCGTGCGGATCTTCTGCGCGCGGACGTAATAGGCGTCGTAATAGCCCGCCGAGAGCACGTATGTGCCGATCATGATGCGTCGCTTGACCTCGCGGCCGAAACCGGCGGCGCGGGTCTTCTCGTACATCTCGACGATGTCCTTGCCGTTCTCGCGAATGCCGTAGCGGACGCCGTCATAGCGGGCGAGGTTCGAGGACGCCTCGGCGGGGGCCACGATGTAATAGGCGGGCAGCGCGTATTTCGTGTGCGGCAGCGAGACCTCGACGATCTCGGCGCCTGCGGCGCGCAGCCATTCCGTGCCCTGCTGCCAGAGCTTCTCGATCTCCGGCGACATGCCGTCGATCCGGTATTCCTTCGGGATGCCGATCCTGAGGCCCTTCACGCCACGAGACACGGCGGCCTCGAAATCCGGCACCGGCAGATCGACGCAGGTGGTGTCCTTGGCGTCCGGGCCCGACATGGAGCGTAGCATGATCGCGGAATCGCGCACGGTGCGAGTGATCGGGCCTGCCTGATCGAGGGATGAGGCGAAAGCCACCGTGCCCCAGCGGGAGACGCGCCCATAGGTCGGCTTGATGCCGACCGTGCCGGTGAAGGCCGCCGGCTGGCGGATCGAGCCGCCCGTATCGGTCGCCGTCGCGCCAAGGCACAGATGCGCCGCCACGGCCGCGGCCGAACCGCCCGACGAGCCGCCGGGAACCAGATGGCTGCCCTCGATGGCGCCGGACGCGCCCGCGCTCACATTCGAGCCCTCGCGCCGCCAGGGCGACACGACCGGGCCGAAGGCGCTGGTCTCGTTCGACGAGCCCATGGCGAACTCGTCCATGTTGAGCTTGCCGAGCATCACCGCGCCGTCGTTCCACAGGTTGCGCGTGACGGTCGATTCGTAGGGCGGATTGAAGGTCTTGAGGATGTTCGACCCGGCCGTGGAAACCACGCCATCCGTGCAGAACAGGTCCTTGATGCCAAGCGGGATGCCTTCCAGGGCACCAGCCTCGCCCTTGGCGATCTTCTCGTCGGAGGCCTTGGCCATGGCGAGCGCCTTTTCCGGCGTCTCCAGCACATAGGCGTTGAGCGCCCTCGCCTTCTCGATGGCGCCGATATGGGCCTTGGCGAGTTCCGTGGCGGAGAAGGTCTTGGCCTTCAGGCCGTCGCGGGCCTCGGCAATGGTGAGATGGGTCAGTTCGGTCACGGGGTCTATTCCTCGTCATCCCGGACGCCTTAGGGCGATCCGGGATCGTGATGAGACTATGCTGGACGGCACGATTCCGGCTCGGCGCTTCGCCTGGGCCGGGAGGACGGCTGCCTATTCGATCACCTTCGGCACGACGAAGAAGTCGTCTTCCCGCGCAGGCGCGTTGCGGAGGACTTTTTCCGGGTATTCACCATCGGTGACGCCATCTTGGCGCTTCTTCATGGTCATGGGCGTGACCGAGGTCATCGGCCCCACGCCGTCCACATTCACCTCGTTGAGTTGCTCGACGAAGTTAAGAATGGCGTTGAGCTCGCCCTGGAGGTGCGGAACATCCTCCTCCGTGACGGCAATGCGCGCCAGATGCGCGATCCGACGAACCGTTTTCTGATCGACCGACATGAATGGCCAAACCCTTTGATACTGTTGGGCGGGCTATAACACCCGGCCGCCCGAGGGGGCAATGTCGGATGTGTCTCAGGAGGCATTCAAGGGCATCTGCGCCACCTCTCCCTCAGGGAGAGGTGAAGAGGAGCGCGTCATTTCCGGCCGGAGCGTAGCGGAGGGAATGGCACCGAATATGATCTCAGATCCTCACGCCCACCGTCTTGTGCGGCACCACGACCTGCGTCCCCTTCCCGTCCATGGCCGCCACGAACTTGTCGGCGGTCTGGTCGATGATCGGGAATGAGCCGTAATGGCAGGGAATGGCCGCCTTCAGCTTGAAATAGCGCTGAACCGCGAGGGCCGCGACCTCTCCGCCCATGGTGAAGCGGTCGCCGATCGGCACCATGGCCACGTCCGGCTGGTGGATCTCGGCGATCAGGCCCATGTCGCTGAAAATATCGGTATCGCCCATATGATAGATTGTCGGCTCGCCCGGCGCCTTCACGATGATGCCGTTGGGGCTGCCGAGGGGGAAATTGACGCCCATCTCCACGAGGCCCGCCGAATGGTCGGCCCGCACGAGGGTCACCGAGAAGCCGCCCTGATCCGTCGTGCCGCCCGTATTCATGGGGTCGAAATTCTCCAGGCCCTCTGAGACCAGATACATGCACAGGTCGAAATTCGTGACGACCTTCGCCCCCGTGGCCTTCGCGATCTCAAGAGTATCGCCCACATGGTCCCCATGGCCGTGGGTGATGAGGATGTGGGTTACCCCCTCATAGGCCTTCTCCTTGCTGCCTTCGAAGGCCGGATTTCCGGAGAAGAACGGATCGATCAGCACGACGTTGTCCGCAAAATCGAGACGGAAGGCGGAATGCCCGAACCAGGTGATTTTCATGATGGGGACCCTCAATTCTGGAAGGGGAAGATGGGGCAAGGTCGGCGGCGGACCATGTTCCAAAGGAACAAAAGCCGCGTCGGAGCTTTATGAAAGCTAAGCAATAAACCCGCAGGAGGAAAGCCATGTCCCGCCACCTCGCCAGAGTTGCCGTGGTCACCGGACTGGTCGCATCGATAGGCGTATCGACAGGTGCTTGGGCTGCGGAAATTTCCATCTCCTGTAGCGCACTCGGCAAGGAATACGAGATCTGCAAGCAGGGCGTCGATGCTTGGGCGAAAAAGACGGGTAATACCGTCAAGATCGTTTCGACCCCGAACTCCGCTACCGAGCGGCTCGCCCTTTATCAACAGCTCCTGGCGGCCGGCGCCGGCGATATCGACGTATTCCAGATCGACGTGGTCTGGACCGGCACCTTGAGCAAACACCTCGTGGATCTCACCGGCAAGGCGCAAGGGGTGATCGACCAGCATTTGCCGACCGTGATCGAGACCAGCCGCGTCGACGGGAAGCTCATGGCGATGCCCTGGTTCGCGGATGCGGGCCTGCTCTACTACCGCAAGGACCTTCTGGAGACATACAAGCGTCCCGTGCCCGAGACCTGGGGCGATCTCACCGAGACCGCCCGTTTGGTGCAGGAGGGGGAGCGGAAAGCGGGCAGGAACGATTTCTGGGGCTATGTCTGGCAGGGCCGCGCCTATGAGGGCCTCACCACCAATGCGCTCGAATGGATCGCCTCCTATGGCGGCGGCACCATCGTCGACGAGAAGGGCGAGATCACCATCGACAATCCGAACGCCGCCCAGGCCCTGAAGACCGCGAGTGGCTGGGTCGGCACGGTCACACCCGAAGGCGTTCTCAACTACACGGAAGAGGAATCGCGCGGCGTCTTCCAGGCAGGCAACGCGGTGTTCATGCGCAACTGGCCCTATGCCTGGGCACTCGCGCAAGGCGGCGACAGCACGATCAAGGACAAGGTCGGCATCGCCCCCCTGCCGAAGGGCGGCGCGGACGGGCGCCATGCGGGCACCCTTGGCGGACAGCTTCTTGCCGTGTCGAAATATTCCAAGAACGCCGATGCCGCGACCGATCTCGTCATGTACCTGACCGGCCCCGAGGAGCAAAAGCGCCGGGCCATCGAGGGCTCCTTCAACCCGACCATCATCGCCCTGTTCAAGGACCCCGATGTGATGAAGGCCAATCCCTTCATCGGCGACCTTCTCGACGTGTTCACAAACGCGATCGCCCGCCCCGCTTCCGTGACGCGCGACAATTACAACAAGGTCTCGACCGAGTTCTTCAACAATGTCCACGAAGTGCTGTCAAAACGCGCCCAGCCCGAGCAGGCGCTCTCGCGGCTCGACCGCGACCTGAAGCGGGTCAAGCGCAGCGGCTGGTAGCCATGAGCGAAGCCGTCGCTCAGAGCCTCGCCGCAACGCCCGCGCGGGCACGCGCCTCATCCCTGACGCGGTCACGCGTCAGGGCCGCCTGGACCTTCATCGCACCAACCCTGATCGTTCTTGCGCTGATCGCGGGCTGGCCTCTGGCGCGGACGATCTGGTTCAGCTTCACGGATGCGACCCTCAACAATCTCGGCGATTACAAATTCATCGGCTTCGAGAACTACCTTGCCAATTATGACGGCGAATGGCTCGGCATCCTGACCGATCCGTCCTGGTGGCACGCGGTCTGGAACACGGTGTGGTTCACCCTCGTCTCCGTCTCCATCGAAACCGTTCTCGGCATCGTCATGGCGCTGATCCTCAACGCCGCCTTCCCCGGTCGGGGGATCATGCGCGCCGTCATTCTCATTCCCTGGGCGATCCCGACCGTGGTTTCCGCCAAGATGTGGAACTGGATGCTGCACGACCAGTTCGGCGTCATCAACGACATGCTCCTGAAGATCGGCCTGATCTCCGCGCCGGTCACATGGACCGCCAATCCCGACACCGCGCTCTTGGCCGTCGTGATGGTCGATGTGTGGAAGACGACGCCGTTCATGGCGCTGCTCGTTCTCGCGGCCCTGCAGATGCTGCCGGGCGACATCTACGAGGCCGCCAAGGTCGACGGCGTTCATCCCGTGCGCGTGTTCTTCCGCGTGACCCTGCCGCTGATCAGGCCCGCGCTTCTCGTCGCCGTGATCTTCCGCGCGCTCGATGCGCTGCGGGTATTCGATCTCATCTATGTGCTGACATCCAATTCGCGCGATACCGCGTCGATGTCGGTCTATGCGCGCCAGCAACTCGTCGATTTTCAGGAGGTCGGCTTAGGCTCCGCGGCCTCGACGCTCATCTTTCTCATCATCGCCCTTCTCGTCGTCATCACCATCGCGGCCGGGCGGGTGCGTTTCAGCGAGGATGTGCGATGACGATTCTGTTCCGCATCGGCTTCTGGCTCCTCGTTCTCACTATTGCTCTGTTCTCGCTGTTCCCGTTCTATTATGCGGTGATCTCGTCCTTCCGCTCGGGCACAGCCCTGTTCACTGTGACCTATTGGCCGGAGCATTTCGATCTCTCGAACTACTTCGCCGTATTCCAGCGCCAGCCCTTCGGACGGAACATCCTCAACTCCATCATCGTGGCAGGCGCGGTCGTCGCGATCTCCCTCGCGCTCGGCGTCACCGCGGCCTACGCCTTCGGGCGGATTTCCTTCCGGGGACGCTCGATGCTGCTCCTGACGATTCTCGGCGTCTCGATGTTTCCGCAGGTGGCGGTTCTCTCAGGAATGTTCGAGCTGATCCGGAGCTTCGGCCTCTACAACACCCTCCCCGGCCTGATCCTCGCCAATCTCATGCTTACCCTGCCCTTCACGGTGTGGGTGCTCACAACCTTCATGCGCGAATTGCCGAAGGAGATCGAGGAAGCGGCCTTCGTAGACGGCGCGACGCCGTGGATCGTGGTGCGGCGGGTCTTCCTGCCCCTCATGGCTCCGGCCGCGGTGACCACGGGGCTTCTGGCCTTCATCGTGTCGTGGAACGAGTTTCTGTTCGCGCTGACCTTCACCCTCACCAACGAACGGCGCACCGTGCCGCCCGCCATCGCCCTGATGAGCGGATCGACCGCCTATGAGCTGCCCTGGGGCACGATCATGGCGGCTTCCGTCATCGTCACCCTGCCGATCATCGCGCTGGTTCTCGTCTTCCAGCGCAAGATCGTGGCGGGGCTGACGACCGGCGCGGTGAAGGGTTGAGCCGAAAGGACGTTTTCATGGCCGATGTGGTTCTCAAAGGCGTCCGG
The DNA here is from genome assembly GCF_052114965.1 of Microvirga sp. 2TAF3. Lineage (NCBI taxonomy): Bacteria > Pseudomonadati > Pseudomonadota > Alphaproteobacteria > Hyphomicrobiales > Methylobacteriaceae > Microvirga > Microvirga sp. 2TAF3. Next base: position 97,521 of record NZ_JBFRFT010000004.1, read on the forward strand.
AAATCCTTCGGCGATGCGGAGGTCGTTCGCGGAATCGATCTTGCGATCCGCGATGGAGAATTCATCGTCTTCGTGGGCCCTTCGGGCTGCGGAAAGTCCACGCTGCTGCGCCTCATTGCCGGTTTGGAAGACATCACGTCGGGCGAGCTTTTCATCGACGGGGAGAAGGTCAACGATCTGCCTCCGGCCAAGCGCCGCATCGCCATGGTGTTCCAATCCTACGCGCTCTATCCGCATATGAGCGTCTACGACAACATGGCCTTCGGCCTCGAACTCTCGAAATTCTCGAGAGCCGATATCGACAAGCGCGTGCGCGAGGCGGCGCGGCTGCTCCAGATCGAGACCCTGCTCGACCGTAAGCCGAAGCAGCTTTCCGGCGGCCAGCGCCAGCGCGTTGCGATCGGCCGCGCCATCGTGCGCGATCCGAAGGTGTTTCTGTTCGACGAGCCGCTCTCCAACCTCGACGCTGCGCTGCGCGTGCAGACCCGCATCGAGATCGCGAAGCTCCATACCGACACCCGCGCGACCATGATCTATGTAACGCACGATCAGGTCGAGGCGATGACGCTAGCCGACCGGATCGTGGTACTCAATGCGGGGCGCGTCGAGCAGGTTGGCACGCCGCTCGAACTCTATCACCACCCCGCCAATCTCTTCGTCGCCGGCTTCATCGGCTCGCCGCAGATGAACTTCATCGCATGCGAGGTCACCCGAACCGACGCGGGCGGCGTCACGATACGCCTACCCAACGGACGAAGCGTGACCGTTCCGGCGCATCCGGGAAGCATTCGGCCCGGCGAACAGGTCACCCTGGGCATCAGGCCCGATCATCTCCATGTCGGCGGCAAAGGTATCGTCACAGGCCAAGTCGAGCTGGTGGAGCAGCTTGGCGAAAATCACCTTCTCCATGTGAAGACCGACGGTCTTCGCTTGACCGCCCGCGAGCCTGGCGATTCACGGCACAGGATCGGCGACGAGATTTCCTTGCATTTCGCGGGCGTGTCCTGCCACCTCTTCAAGCGCACCGGTGAGGTGATCCCGGTGGGACACCCGGCGAGCCTGGCCGTCGAGATGGACAGCCCTGCCGGCCCCAGCAGCGCCTGAGCACCGCAAAGCTCGCTTCCCCTGGACGACTTCCCTTCCGACTTCCTGTAAGGTGGCGCGACAGGATGAGGAGACCACCCATTGATCGCCAAGGACGACGAGTTGATTGCTCTCATGCAAGGGCTTGCGCCCCGCGCGCGCCTGATGGGAGTCGATCTCGGCACCAAGACGATCGGCCTGGCCCTCTCCGATGTGGAGCGGCGCATCGCCACGCCACTCGAGACGATCAAGCGGGTGAAATTCACGCCCGATGCGGAGCGCATCAAGGCGCTGATCGAGCGCTACGATGTGGGCGGGCTTGTCTTCGGCCTGCCGCTCAACATGGACGGCTCGGAGGGTCCCCGCTCCCAGGCCACCCGCGCCTTCGTACGCAATCTGAAGCCGATGTTTTCGGGGCCTGTCCTGTTCTGGGACGAGAGGCTCTCGACCGTCGCCGTCACCCGCACCCTGCTCGATGCGGATGCATCCCGGGCCAGGCGGGCGGACGCGGTGGACAAGATGGCCGCAGCCTACATCCTGCAGGGCGCGCTCGACCGCTACGAGCGAATCGTGGCCGCCGAAGAGGCGGCGGAGGACGAGGTCCGGCTTAGAGCCGACCTCGACATGGAAACGCCACCCGAAGGCGGCTCGCTGGACGATTAGGTGTTTCGGAAATGCGGGCTTCGAGGTTCTCGAAGCCCGCTCCATCTTTTTGGCGGATCATCGTTTCCGGCGAAGCTCGGGATCAGAACCCGTTCCGCTGGTTCCAGGAGCGAATCTGCTCCTTGGTGACTTCCTTCTGGGCCCGCCGATAATCCTTCACGTAATCCTTGGCGGCTTCCTTGTCGTAATAGTAGCCGCGGCGCGGCGGCGGATAATAAGCGGTCGGCGGCGGAGGGGGCCGATGATAGCGCGGAGGCGGAGCATAATAACGCGGCGGCGGCGGGTCGTAATAGACCGGTGGCTCGTCGTAATAGTAGAACTGGACCTGCTGCAGCGAAGCCGGGGCATCCGCAGTCACGACAGGCAGAGGCGCGGCCTGCACGCCAACGGCGCCGAGGCCAAAAGCCCCCACGACCGCACCGAAAACCCATCGACCGAAATTCATGCTGTCATCTCCTGCCCGGCCCATCGTGAGGCCGGATCGTTACAGGCACCAGGATGAAACGGCTTAGTTGAACAATTAATGAATTGGCAAGCGCCGCTTTGCGCCAAAGCCCGTCAAAGACCCGGCAGACGCCTGTTGACTGCCGCCGAAAAAGGACCTATCTGACCGCCATCCACGGACGTAGCTGGCCTCGTCTTCCCGAATCGAGCCATTCTTCGGGACGAAACAAGGCTTCGACTGTCTCGGTGGGGGATAGTTTAATGGTAGAACAGCGGACTCTGACTCCGTTAGTCTTGGTTCGAATCCAGGTCCCCCAGCCAGTCTCTAAATCACTGAAATAGCTTCGGTTTTAATTTGCCTGACACGGCGGCACTGCCGCCGTGTCAGGCATGTGTCGCTGTTCGTCGACTGGAAATGCTCTTCGAGATATCAAGGCCGATCGTGGCAATCTCAAGCATGGGGAGCGGCGCCTCCTCTGGTTTCGGACATGCCATTTGGCACGCCAGATACCGCCAGGGCGCCACTCCCCACATCATGCTAACTGCGATAGGGCGAACCAGAACCTGAACCCCGGAGCCAGTCCAATCAGACGACCGACATGTCGAGCGGCGGCTCGACTCCGCTCTTGAGCGGGCTCACATAGGGAGTGGTGCGGGTCTGCTCCCGAAGATCGGTCTTGGCGGCAGCAAGGAGAGTCGCGTCGGTGATGGCGGCCATGCCGGTTGCAGCCATGGCCTTCGCGACGTGGACCATGGCCTTGTGCGCGGCCGGTGCCTTGCCCTGGGCAACAACCTGCCAGGTGTGGAACGGCGTTCCTATCGCGACCGTCGGCGCGTGCGCCTGGACCGTGGGCACCACCCAACTGACGTCACCAATGTCGGTAGAGCCGATCATCGGCTTGCGCGGCGTGTCGAGAGGCACGAGGGAATTGGCGAGCGGTGCGTCGGTCTGCGGCTGTCCAACCGCTCGATAGACCGAGGCGATCTCCTGCGCGGACAACGTTGCCCGAATCTGGCGTGCGAACTCACGATCCGCCTCATCGAAGGGCGGAGGGCCCAGTTCTTCCATGGCATTATGGAGGGCATGCTCCAAAGGCTTGTTCCCGAGAGTATTCGACACGGCGCTCACGATGCGCATCTCAACGCTCGTCTCGGTCATCAATGCTGCGCCCTGCGCGATCTTATGCACGCGCTCCACCAGTTCGAGCATACCGGGCAGATCCATGGCGCGAATGGAATAGCGGACGCGGGCGTGGGCCTGCACGACATTCGGGGCGATGCCGCCAGTGTCGAGCAGGGCATAGTGGACGCGCGCGTCGGACGGCATGTGTTCGCGCATATAGTTGACGCCGACATTCATCAACTCGACCGCATCGAGAGCGCTGCGCCCCAAATGTGGGGATGCGGCGGCGTGGGCGGCTCGCCCGGTAAAGGTGAAATCGGCCCGCGTATTGGCCAGCGAAAGTGCGGGCGCAACCTCCCAGAAACTGTGGGGGTGCCATGAGATGGCGATGTCGGCATCGTCGAAGGCACCGGCGCGCACCATGAAGGCTTTGGCCGCACCACCCTCCTCCGCGGGGCAGCCATAATAGCGCACGCGGCCGGGAATGCGGTTCTCGGCCAGCCAATTTTTCAAGGCGACAGCGGCCAGCAGAGCGGCAGATCCGAGAAGGTTGTGGCCGCATCCGTGCCCATGCCCACCGACTTCGATGGGACGGTGCTCCGCGACCCCCGCTTCCTGGCTCAAGCCCGGCAAAGCATCGTATTCCCCGAGGAAGGCGATCACCGGGCCGCCCTCCCCTGCCTCGCCGATGACGGCGGTCGGGATACCGGCAATATTCTCAGTGACGCGAAACCCCTGATGGTGCAATTCCGCGACGTGCTCGGCTACCGAACGGATTTCGGTATAGCAGACCTCCGGCATCGCCCAGACCCGATCGCTCAGGGCAATGAGCCTGTCCTTGGCCACATCGACATGCCGCCAAATCTCATTCCGAACGTTCATCTCAGACTCCAAATCTAATGTCGACAGGCGCCGATGAGGCGCGGAAGAAGCGTACAAGGCGATCCTGCCTTATCCGTGGCGTGGCGCTTCGAAAGTGAATATCACGGCTCCAGAGCCGCCTCCGGAGCCAGCTCGTCTGCCGTCGGAATACGGCCTTCGAACCAATAGGCGGCCGCGGCGCGTGACATCGCGGCGCCATCGTGGCCGACGCCTTCGACGCTGATCAACCGCCAGCCGAAGGGCAGTCGAAGACGCTCGGCTTCGCGCTTGGCGAAATCGTAGACGAAATGGGCCCTTGCGTAACGTGTCGGCCCCTGCGCCAAGGCCTCCGCCTGCGCCGGAAGGTTGGGATCGTCCGTGCTGATATCCTGATCCCCGGCGAAAATGCTCATGGGATAGGCGAACCAGCGTGCAAGAGCCGCCTCGTCGAGACCGATCCTGCCGAGGCCCTCAGGGAAATCACGCTGCAGACTTGGCAACGTATACCAACCGGGATTGGCGGCGATAACGGCCTCGAAGGGTGAATGGTCCTGCGTTGCCAGCAGTCGATGTGCGAACTGGCCGCCGGCGGAATGACCGAAGAGGCGCGCCTGCGGGCGACGCGTGACACCGGCCTGCCGCAATGCCGCGAATACGCGGCCCGGCACGGCATACAGCCAGTTCTCGCGTCGTTGCACGGAGCCGTTTTCTCCGATCACGAGCCCGTTGTTATAGGCCTCGGCCTTTGGGAAATAGTCGTTGGAGAAGGTCGGCGCCGCAATGAGAATGCGATGCTTTTCCGCAGCGGGAATCCAGAAATCGCGATAATCGTCGCCGTTGCGGAGCATGCCATGCTGGACGATTACCACCGGATCGTCCGGTCCGTGCTCCGCAGGGCGATAGAAGTTCACCTCCAGCGGCCGGTCGGGATGGAAATTGTCGACGAAGGGTAGCGAGCTGCGGCCGATCTCCGGGGCGAGTGTGGTTGTCGTCATGTGTTTTCCGTAATGTGCAAATGGCAGGCGGCGCTGTGTCCTGGTGCTATTTCGGTCAGCGTGGGGCGGACCTCACGGCAGACCGACATGGCGTGATCGCAGCGCGGATGGAAAGGGCAACCACTCGGCGGTGCGAGCGGCGAAGGCAACTCACCCTTGAGCGGCTGGAAAGCCCGTTTGCGGCGCGCGGCAGAGGGGCTCGCCTGTATCAGCGCAGCGCTATAGGGATGCGCCGGCTCGGCAAAGATGGCCGCGGCTGAACCGATCTCGACGATCCGACCGAGATACATGATCGCAACACGGTCGCTGATATGCCGGACAATCCCAAGGTCGTGGCTGACGAATAGGTAAGTCAATCCATACCGTTCGCGGATATCCATGAACAGATTGATGACCTGCGCCTGGATCGACACATCGAGCGCCGAAACCGGTTCGTCACAGACAAGGAAATCGGGCCTGACCGCCAAAGCACGGGCAATGCCGATGCGCTGGCGCTGGCCGCCGGAGAACTGATGAGGGTAGCGGTTACGATAAGCGAGATCGAGCCCGACCTCGGTCAGAGCCTTGTCGACAGCCGCATCGATCTCGTTCTTTGGCAGCAAGCGATGAACGCTGAGTGCCTCGCCGACGATGCGGCGCACCGGCATGCGCGGGTCGAGAGACGCATAAGGGTCCTGAAAAATCATCTGGACCTTCAGCAGAAAATCCAGCCTCTCCTTGCCCTTAAGCTGTGCCGCGGGCCGCCCGTTATAGGTCACGTCGCCGTCGCTGGGCTTGAGGATGCCGGTCGCCACACGCGCCAAGGTCGACTTTCCGCAGCCGGACTCGCCCACGAGGCCAAGCACCTCGCCACGTGTCATGCTGAGGTCTACCCCGTCGACCGCACGCAAGACAGGCGGCGGCGAAGCCTGCCCAACCGCCGCAAGAAGCCGCTGTGCGAATGTGGTCTTGCCGCGAAAATGCTTCTTCACACCGCGCAGTTCAAAGAAGGGCACGGTCATGGTTCTTGGGTCCCGGGAACAGGATTGTGGCAACGGAAGCTGCGCCCTTCTCGGGTCTGCGGCGCCGGATCCTCCTCCGCACAGATCGACAGAACTCGCTCGCAGCGGGGCCGGAACGGACAACCGCTTGGACGCGAGTCGATACGCGGAGCGGCACCATTGATCTGCTTCAGCCGCTCTCCCGGCTTCACCATCGTCGCGGAGGAATTGAGCAGCCCCAGTGTGTAGGGATGAAAAGGACGGTCCAGAATATCGTCCACACCCCCCACTTCGACAATCCGTCCGGCATACATGACAGCCACACGGTCGGCCAGTTCCGCGACCACGGCGAGATCATGCGTGATCCACAGCACCGCCGTACCGGTCTCGCGGCTGAGTTTCTGGACCTCGAACAGGATCTGACTCTGGATCGTGACATCGAGCGCAGTCGTCGGCTCATCGGCGATGATCAGATCCGGCTCATTCAAAAGCGCTGTTGCAATTGCCACACGCTGGCGCATGCCGCCGGAAAATTCGTGCGGAAACTGCTTCAGCCGGGTCTCGGGCGATGAAATGCCGACACGGGCCAGGGCCCGTGCGGCCTCGCTCAGAGCATCCTGCCTGCTGCAATTGCGATGTTCCAGGATCGCCTCACACATCTGGTCGCCGATGCTGAGCACCGGATTGAGCGTCATCAGCGGGTCCTGGAAGATCATCGCGATGCGATCCCCGCGCAGATGGCGCAAGCGCTCGTCGGACGCACGCCGCAGATCCTCTCCTTTGAAGAGCACGTCGCCGGCGACGACCTCCCCGGGCGGATCGATGAGCTGTACCAGGGAGAAACCGGTCACGGACTTACCGGATCCGGACTCGCCGACGAGGCCGAGCACCTCACCCGGTTCCACAACGAGATCGACGCCCTCGACAGCGGGCCATGCCCCGTCGAGGGCATGAAAAACCGTCTTGAGACCACGGACTTCGAGCAATGGTGCCGTCATCATCCCCTCACGTTGAAGCTACGGCGCAACCGGTCGCCTACGAGGTTCAGCGAAATGATCAGCAGCACGAGAGCAATGCCGGGAAAAACTGCGATCCAGTATTCGCCAGACAGCAGGAACTCGAAGCCGTTCGCAATCAGAAGACCAAGGGAGGGTTGCGTCACCGGCACGCCAACCCCGAGGAAGGACAACGTCGCCTCGAGCGTGATGGCGCCCGCGATGTTGATCGTCGTGACGACGAGCACCGATCCGATGGAATTCGGCAGGAGATGCGCCAGCATGATGTGACGCCTCGGAAGACCGAAATTGACGGCGGCCTCGATATATTCCTTACGCCGCTCCACAAGCGCTGTTGCGCGCATCAACCGGGCATATTGCGCCCACTGCACCAGTATGATGGCGACAATCACCTTGTCGACGCCCCGGCCGATGGAAGCGAGCAGGACGAGCGCGACGAGGATGGATGGGAAGCCGAGCATGAAGTCGACGACGCGCATGATCGCCGCGTCGACGGCTCCCCCGAACTGCGCGGCAATCAGACCCGCAGTGACCCCGATGGCAAGCGCGCCGGCGGTGGAAGAAAGACCTACCAGCAGGCTGATCCGAAGCCCGTAGAGGATGGCGCTGAGCATGTCGCGGCCCTGGGCGTCCGTCCCCAGCCAGTAGGTCGTGCCGGTCATGCCGGCGGTCCCCGGCGCAAGGCGATTGTCCATCACGCTCAGCGATGCGAGATCATGTGGATTTTGCGGTGCGATGAAGGGGGCGAGCAGCGCAAGCAGGACGAGGCAGCCGAGAAGGATTGCCGCGCCACGTGTCGTCGGACGGCTCCGGATCCGGCGAAGCACCTTTTGCCGCAGCGGAGTGTCGGCATAGGTCGCGACACCCGGTGCGCCCAATCCCAAGCGATTCATGCCATCTCTCCGGTCAACTTCACGCGAGGATCGAGCGCCGCGTAGAGGACGTCGACAAGGAAATTAACGGCTACGAAGAGCAGAGTCGCGAGCATTACATAGGCTACGACGACCGGCCGATCGAGCTGATAGATGCTGTCGATCAGAAGCTTGCCCATGCCCGGCCAAGCGAACACAGTTTCCGTGATCGTCGAGAAAGCGACAAGGCTTCCAAATTCCATGCCCGCCACCGTAACGACGGGGATCAGGATGTTGCGCAGCACGTGCCGTCCGACGATGCGTTTGCGACGCACGCCCTTGGCACGGGCATATTTGACGTAATCCTGCGTCATTGCCTCGGCCGTGCCCGCAGCGACCAGCCGGATCATCAACGCCATGTTGGGAATGGCGAGGTTGAGCGCCGGCAGGATGAGATGCTTGAGCCCATCGAGCGTCAGCAGACTGGTCTGCACGCCGAGGATCGCCACCGTTTCGCCGCGCCCTGCCGTCGGCAACAAGCCAAGCGCAACGCTGAAGAGCAGGATCAGCATCATGCCTTTCCAGAAGCTCGGCAGGGAAAACCCGAGAACCGTCCCGGCCATGATCGTGCGGCTCGGTCGGCTTTCGGGGTCGAGACCGGCGAGAAGCCCGAGCGGCACGCCGATGACGGCCGCAAGACTCATCGCCAGCAGAACGAGTTCGAAGGTCGCCGGCAGCCTCGCCACGATCAGTTCGACCGCCGGAACCCCGTGAACGAACGAGCGCCCCAGATCCCCTTTCAAGGCATTGCCCATGAAAGTGAAATACTGCTGCCAGACAGGCAGGTCGAGCCCGAGCCGGCGGACCATCGCTATCCGTTCGGCAGCACTCACCTGCGGCGGCACAAGGAGTTCGATCGGGTCTCCGATGCCGTAGACGGCAAAGAAGACCACGACCGAGACTGCGAGCAAAACCAGAACGCTCTGGATCAGTCGCTGCAGAACATATGCCGTCATGGCGCGGGTCTCAGGCTACCGGCGCTTCCAACCATGGCTCACTTCGCCGGCTTGACGGACATGGCCATCGTGAACTGGTCGGTCCGACCGATGTAATTCACGTTAGCCTTGTAAGCCCAGACGGTGCTTTCGAAATGCAGAGGGATAAAGGCATTGCTCTCGAGGACCCTTGCTCCGGCCTGCTGAAGAAGTTCGGAGCGCTTGGCGTCGTCGAGCGTCGAAATCGCGGCGCGGATCAGCTTGTCGTATTCCGGATCCGAATAGCCGCCGTAGTTCGAGCCACCGATCGTCTGTGCTTCGTCCGGCGTCGCGGGCCATTGCCGCAGGAAGGAGGACGCCTCCCCGCTCGTGGAACCCCACCCGCCAAGTGCAACGCTGAACTCTTTTTTCGAGCGACGCGGGAAGTAGAGCGTGCGCGCCATGGCATCCACATCGGCGCGGATACCGACTTGGGTCAGGTATTGCGCGACGGCCTGGGTGATCTGGCTGTCGTTGATATAGCGGTCGTTAGTGGTCGAGAGCGTGACCTGGAAACCGTTCGGGTAGCCGGCTTCGCTCAGGAGCTTTTTAGCCGCCGCAGGGTCGTAGCGCAGAGCGGGCGGATTCGGCAGCGTTCCGAACATCCCGGTCGGCAGGAACTGGTAGGCCGGCTCGGCCGCGCCGTCCATGATGCGCTTGACGATGGCGTCCCGATCGATGGCCAGCGACATCGCCTGGCGCACGCGCGGATCCTTGAGCGGATTCTTTCCGTTCTCGGCCTTGACGAATGGGCTCGCATCACGCGCCATGTCGAGCTGGAAGTAGATCACTCGCGTCGACGGCGTGATCACATGACCGAAGCGCTTGTCGTCCTTGATGCGGCCGAGGTCGCGCGCGGCCGGGTTCTCGATCACGTCGTAGTCGCCGGCAAGCAGACCGGCCAGACGCGGACCAGCATTGGGGACCGGCACGAAGCGCACGCTCGCCCAAGGCTCAGCCGGACCCCAATAGCTCTCATTGCGCTCGAGTTCGATAGCCGTGCCACGCACGTAGCTCTTGAACTTGTAGGGACCGGTACCGACGGCGAGCTTGCCATCGTTGAAATCTCCGACGACCGGCCACGTGCCGGTAACTCCGCAGTTCTTGGCGGGCTCGAATGTCAGCTTATCATGCGGGATGATCGACGCACTCAGGATGCCGACACTGGAGAGGAAGTTCGGCAGCAGCGGGTCCGGCGTCTTCGTGGTGATGACGAGGGTATGGGCGTCGGGTGCCTCGACGGAGGCGAAGTTGCCCGTGATGTCCGCGAAGGAGCCGGCGATCGCGGTCTCGTTCTTCAGCGTACGGCAGAAAGTGAAGATCACGTCGTCGGCGGTAAAGGGCTTGCCGTTCGAGAACTTCACCCCTTCGCGCAGCTTGAACGTCCAACGGGTCTTGCCGTCGTTCTCCCAGGATGTCGCCAGCGCCGGAACGAGCTTCTGCTTTTCGTCCTGGCTGGTCAGACCGTCGAAGATGTGGGCGGCCAAGGCATTGTTCGGGGTCAAATCGTGATAATGTGGATCGATTGCAGTCGGCTCAGAACCGAGCGCAATCCGCAACGACTGGGCCCAGGCGGGGGCGCTAAGCAGGCAGGTGCCGGCAACAAACGCAAACATCAAAGGGGTGCGCATTGATCTCTCTCCGTTCCCTTGTTACCTGTCTTTTGACAGATTTATTTTCACGAATTAGAAAACATGAAAATTTTCTAACGTCAATCTGCGTGGAGCCCGGATGTCACCCGTCTTGAAACCGACGACGGATCTCGCCAACCGGATCGCACTCGTCTACCCGTCGCTCAGTGACGCGCACCGGAGAGCGGCGGATTTCGTGCTGCAAAACCCTCTCGACACAGCGACGATGACGATCGATGGACTGGCCGAGCGAAGCGGCACCTCGACGGCGACGGTGACGCGCTTCGTGCGCGCTCTCGGCTACGGCGGCTATGGCGAGCTTCGTTCCGCTCTATCATCGGCCCTCAAACTCGCCATGGCGCCTGTGGACGGCCTCGCAGACGCCCGGGCTGCCGCAGGCTCGACTTTCGCGACTCTCGTCACGGCACTGAAGGATCAATCCGCCAATCTGGAGGAGGCGATTTCCACTTTAGACGAAGGCGTCTGTTCTCGCTCGATCGACGCCTTGCTGCAGTCCCGCCGCATCTTCCTCGTCGGATCCGGCGCCAGCCACTATGTTGCATCCTATCTCGAGGAGGGGCTGGCGCTCTATCTCGACGCAAACGTAATCTTCGCTGCTTCCCGCGGCGGGGCGGAACGGGCGATCCGGTACATGATGTCGGCCGGTCCAGGCGATCTCGTCATCGCGGTTTCCATGCCGCGCTATTCGCGCGGGACGCTCGACCTGACAAGGCTTGCCAAAAGCCGTGGCGCGCTCGTTCTGGCGCTTACGGATGCGCCAACGTCACCGCTCGCATCGGTTGCAGATATGACGTTGTTTGCTCCCGCACGAAACAGAATGTTGCCCAATTCGCCGTCAGCAACTTTCGCGCTCGCCGATGCAATCATCACCGCCGTTGCGCGCGAACGGCCCGACGCGGTTGAAGCACTCAAGGAGCTGAGCGAAAGTCTGCTCTGGACGTTTCATCAATGATGATGCCGGGCGTTGCGCATCGGCAGCGCCGCGCCTCTCCAGCTGCATAAGTTGACGATCCCTGACGCTGTTCCATTCGGCCATGGAGGGCTTGGTCCATCGGCTCTGGGCCGTCTACGCGCCCAGCCCTCCATGCTCCGTCAACTCTTAGCGCATGATCAAGATGCCTGACGCGCCGCTGCGGCCGAAACGGGCGCTGCGTTTCCTCCCCACACTTCCTCCGCGATCTCGATAATCATGCGGAGCTTGGCCCATTGCTCGTCCTCGGCGAGAGTGTTGCCCTCCTCGGTCGAGGCGAAGCCGCACTGAGGGGAAAGGCAGAGCTGGTCGAGGTCGGCGTACTTCGTCGCTTCCTCGATCCGGCGCTTGATGTCGTCCTTGCTCTCCAGCGTGCCGGTCTTCGACGTCACGAGGCCCAGCACGACCGACTTGCCCTTGGGAAGGAACCGCAGCGGCTCGAAGCCACCGGCCCGGTCGGTGTCCCATTCCATGAAGTAACCGTCGACCGGCATGGCGTTGAAGAGCGTCTCGGCCACGAGCTCGTAGCCGCCCGATGCGATGAAGGTCGACCGGTATCGGGTCCTGCCGGCTTACTGCCTTCGCGGCCGATAGCCCTGGCGGAAGAAGCTGACGCAAGAGAGCTGGGGGACAGCCGACCTGCAACATTATGGCCAGTACACTTTACGGCAAAGATTTGATAGGTATCCTCCCACACTGGCGTCCATTGGCCAGCAGAAGAGGATCAGATGGCTTCAACCAAGTCGCCGAGCCCGATTGACCGCCATATCGGAGGACGTATCCGGATGCGGCGTACCATGATCGGCATGTCACAAGAGAAGCTTGCAAACGGGCTCGGGATAACCTTTCAACAGGTTCAGAAATACGAAAAGGGCGCCAATCGGGTCGGCTCGGGTCGGCTCCAGCAAATTGCGGACATTCTGGGTGTCCAGGTGACCTTCTTCTTCGAAGATCAAAATCGAGCGACGTCCTCCGTGCTTGAACAGGCGCAGCCCTCTCCGGCGGAGGATCTGCTTACGCAAAGAGACACCCTGCAACTCGTCCAGGCATTCGCGACGATCACGAATCGCGACATCCGGCGAGCCATTGTGATCATGACCCGCGCCATTGCCGGTTGTCCTCTCGACAGCGAGGCAGGACTACCTAGTGAGTCGACGACTTCTCATCGGAAAGTCTCCTTGCATAGCTCATGACCATCAGGCGTTCGGCGGCATCCAAGGATGCAAAGGCTCGGATGGCCGCGGTCAATTCTGCCTCGGCGGCATAATAGAGGCATTCAAGGAGAGCCGACGGAGAGACTGTGCCGGCCCGAAGGGCCTCGACGGCCAACTCTTCGACGTAGTTCTTGAACTCTTCCGGCTGGATATCACGCGATATATGCGGCATGGTCGGCCTCCGGAAAACGAATGAACGGAACGATCTCCGGCGCCATGACGCTGCCGGCGATCTCATAGATCGCGCGCGTCTTGTCGAGCGCCTCTTCTGTCATGTCACAGGTGATCCCGACGATGGTCATGCCATCCTTGACGATCGGCTCGCCAAGGAGCGCCGGGTTCCATCCCAGCCCTATGAGGCGCGGGATCCAATAGGCCTCGCAGACCACGCTTATCTGGCGAATATCCTGCGACAGGCAGAACTCCAGAATGCCGCAATAGATGATGCCGGCCGCCTTGCAGAGCCGCCCGCCCTCCCGCCTGGCAGGGATGACGAAGATCCGAGTCCATTCGAATATTCCGCTCGCCCGCGGCAGGTCGCGAACATTGGCGAGGCTCGGGAAGACATCGCTCATCAGATGCGGCTCAAGGGTCGGCACGAGGCGGGAGCCGCCGACAACCCCTTTGCCAGGCTCTATCCCCAGCAGGTAGACAGCCTTGTCGGTATCGAACTGATCGATCTCGCGGCCGTCCGGCCGCTCAAGATCCATCCACTTCCGCTCACCGACATAGATGTCATGGCGGATGCGGTGATGCTGATCGAGCGCCTCTTCGTAGAGATGCCGATTACCGGCATGGATGGCGTGAACTTTGAACATGGTCCCCTCGATGTTTTTTGCATCTATTGAGGAGAACTATGTTTTCTGCCTATCCTAGAATCCTGGGATTGACTTAGAGGCGAAGTTCTCTTCGCTTCAGAGCTTCGGCAAGCGAATGGGTCGCGTTCCTCGTCCCGAGCTTTTCGCGGATGTGGCGCATATGGTCATTCACGGTCGCCTCGCTTATGCCGAGGATCATACCGATCTCCCAGAAGGTCTTGCCTTCTGCCGACCAGAGTAGCACGTCCCGCTCACGCTCCGTCAATCTGCTCTCGCATTTATGATAGGTGGGAGCGCGGATCGATCGCTCGGCAGCGCCATAGGCATAAAGCGACGCCAGATGGACCATGCGTCGCGCACTCGGAGCAAGCTCGATCTGTTGGCCCGCCATCGTCACGACAGCCTGAGAACCATAAACATCGTGAAGTGGAATGCAGAGACCGCCAGCGAGACCGAAATCCGTAGCCTCGTCCATCACCCTCTGAGGCTCTTTTCCCTGAATAAGCTGAGCGGGCAATTCGTCCCATGCGAATGGCTCGATGGTCGAGAAGCAATGACGGACGCAGGGATCATGACGGTAGTGGTTTACTTCCTTGTACCGCTCGAACCAGCCGATTGGCCATCCATTGAGCAGAATGTAAGGCTCCAGGCGCTCCTTTTGAGATGGCAGTCCAGTCACCAGGAACGAGGTGAAGCCGTACCGCGCCAGATATTCTGCAAGCCGTGCAAATATGGCTTCGGGCTCGTTAAGGCGCCCGAGAGCGTCGATCACCTCAAAAGTACTCGTCACATCAGAATTTGAGCTTTGATCCATCATGCCCCGGCGCAGGATATCGCATCGACTTCCCCAGGATAGCGAGATCCGGCCAATTATGATAATATATCAATAGTATTATAGCCAGCCTAAACCTTCCCCGATCCAGACGGCTCGGCCCTGCGCGTCAGGTGCAGCAGAGACACCCCTCGAACTTCCTTTCCAGAACTTCCGGATATTGGCAGAAGCACGGTCTCTTTCGATTTTATACGGTATTTATCTCAAGAACAGCAACAAAGACCCTGTCCTTTTGCGCCATTGCCCAGCGCCTCGCCATATGATCAATGCAATACTCTGCATAGTTCGAGGGTAAAATGGCTCGGCTTATCTGGAATGCATCCTACGGTCTCGATCTCAGAGATTTCAATCTGAGCAGCCTCTATTACGGCACCAGCTACACGAGCAAGTCGACCGTTTTTGCTGTGAACTACAGTTATCTATCGTTCCGCGACGAGTTTCGCGGCTATGGCTTCACATACGATGCAAAGGGCGTTCCCAACGGCGGCACTGTCACGAGCTATGCCGGGTTTCTCAGCGGCAAGAAGCTTGGATCCATCGACGGGATGAACATTCCCATCGTCAAGTTTGCGAAGGCCGCAGGGACGGCATCCAGATCGGACGATTTCGGGATTTATAAACTGGCTCTCGCCGGGAACGATACGATCGCGGGCGGCAAAGCAGGGGACAGGATCGAAGGTTTCGGCGGTGACGACAAGCTCGCCGGCGGCATCGGAGCCGACCGGCTTTACGGCGGCACGGGGGCCGATACCTTCATCTTCAAGTCCGTTCGCGACAGCGCGGTCGACAAAACCGGGCGCGATACGATCTTCGATTTCTCTGCGAAGCAGAAGGACAAGATCGATCTTTCAGGGATCGATGCGAACATCATGCGGGCGGGAAATCAGGCATTCACGTTCATCGCGAAACAGGACTTTCACAACAAGCCGGGCGAACTCCGTTACGAGACGGTGAAGGGCTATACCTACATCTATGGCGACGTGAACGGCGATGGACAGGCCGACTTCTCGATCCAACTCAAAGGGGCCATCAGCCTCGCCAAAAGCTACTTCATTCTCTAAAGCGTCAGGTGAGAGCATCGTGTGGCCGCAAAACCGGGTCCGCTTCTTCGCGAAAAACGATGCTCCAACAAAGAGATAGAGCGCACGCTCCAACTCCGTCCGAGCATGCGCTCCAGCAGGACAGCTTGCTGGAGAGTTGAAGTCGGGGTGCAAGACGCCTCCCCTACCGGCGAAACAGGATCGCAGGCTTGTCCTTGTAGTTCGTGCGCAGGAACTCCCGATACCCGCACTTTTCCGCGACACGGATCGAGGGCAGGTTTTCAGGGCTGATGATGCATACGGTCCGGGCCTCTCCGAAATGGGTGTCGCCCCAAGCGGTCGCCGCGCGCACGGCCTCCGTCGCGTAGCCCTTGCCATGCGCCTTCGGAATGAGAACCCAGCCGATTTCCGGCATTCCTTCGAGGGACGGTTCGATGGTTCGCTTGAAATCGGCAAAGCCGATCTCTCCCAGGAAGGCACCGGTCGCCTTTTCCTCGACCGCCCAAAAGCCGTAGCCCAGCAGCGACCAATGCCCCACATAGCGCAGCAGGCGCGACCAGACCTCCTCCTGGGTGAAAGGCCGGCCGCCGATGAAACGGGTGACACCGGAATCGGCCCACATGGCGAGGCAATCGTCGAAATCGTCGGTTCGGTGACACCGCATCCTGAGACGTTCAGTCTCTAGGACAGGGACTGCTGCTGCGGGATGAAAGAACGCGGACATGGAATCCCTTCTCGAAGACTATGATCGGCCCCAGGATCGGAAATAGCATTCGGAAAGCAACAGGAATCGTCACTAACCGGACGACGATCTGCCTCGGGGTACCCACCTTTCGAAATGCGAACCTTGGACTAACTGGTCTATGGTCGGGCGAATTCGCTGGGAACCCGCGGGAGCGATATCGCCCCAGCCAGGAGACGGTGAGATGGCTTCAGATCTTCACTTACCCCACGCCCTCCCCTTGGGCGAAACGGAATTCGCCGCAGGCAGCCTGTTCCGGCTTCTGAGGGAGGTGCTTGAGGATCCGGATCGCGCCAGCGAGATCACGGCGGCCATCGAGCGGATGATCGACGCGAAGATCGCATCCGCCTTTGCCCATGGCCTCGAGAGGGACTGATGCGGAAGCCGACACCGATGACCGCTTCCTCACCGGCGCCGGCGGTTCAGTCCTCCGTCTCGGTGCAGGGCCAGCTCGATGGCTGGGTCAGGCCGGAAGGAAGCTTTGTCTGCTGCGTGCCACAGGCAATGTCGATCTGCCTCTGCGTCAGCCCGGTCGCGCCGCTGAGATTCGCGCCGCCGAGCCGGGTCAGAAAGAGATAGGCCCTCGAAAAACCCACCCCCTGTAAATCGGCGCCGCTCAGGTCGGCGCGCGACAGATTCGAAAAGCTGAAATTGACGCCGGAGAGCTTCGCATTCTGAAATTCCACACGGGCAAGTTCGGCCTTCGACAGGTCCGCGCCAGAAAGATCGGCGCCTTTGAAATCGGATCTGTTGAATTCTGATTTGGACAGGTTCGCCCCGGCCAGTCTGGTCTGCGCGAAGTTGGAGCGGCTCATATCTGCCGAAGAAAAGTTGACGCCCTGCATGTCTGCCTTCGCGAAATTGGTGCGCCAGCCAATCGCCTTGGTGAAATTCGCCTTCGACAGATCGGCACCCTCGAAGCGCGTATAGCTGATCTCGGTTCCGATAAAGGTCGCGCCGGCCATGGCGGAGCCCGCAAAGTCGCTCGCGCCGAGAAACGCACCGTTGAAGACGGCCCCCGCAAAATTATCGCCGGACAGGACGAGACGCATCTTCGAGCAGCCGGACCAGTCGACCCGTGCGCCGGGCGCATCCCTGCAACCCGCTGCGGCCGGCCCTGTAGTGGCGAGCAGGAGCAGCAGAACTCCTGCTCCTGCGGATCCGGCTCGAACGAGCCTCTCGGCATTGCGTTGCATGCATTCCTCGCAGAACATACCGATTCAACCCCTGAGCTTGAACGGGCGTTCCGTGATGCCAATTGAAATCGTCAGGCGCAACGATGAGGCGGGAGCGGATCCCTTGTCCCATCGACAGCCATGCACAAAAGAAAAAAGCCCTGTTGCATTTGCAACAGGGCGAAGTTCTCTCCTCAAGGCAAACTCCCAGTCTTCCTGGAAACTCGCTGGCTTTATCAGCGCATATGAAGCTCACGCCGTCAACTTAATACTATTTCATAGTTTTAGTACTATTAATCCGCTACTACATAACATGCACTTGCAGCTCTTTAGTTTTTGTTAGTGGTGTTGCGAAACAGCAATACCCAAAACGGATTCCTCTAAGTAAAGGTGCAGCATCCCAACTCAAGAAAAGAGGAAGCTCTTATGCGTTCGTCTCTCCTCAGCCTGCTCGCCGGAACGGCAGCCCTGGCCATCGCCGCTTCTGCCGCACAGGCCGCGGATCTCCCCTCGCGTCGCGCTCCGGCTCCGATCATTGCTGCGGTCCCGGTCTTCACCTGGACGGGCTTCTACCTCGGCGTGAATGCCGGCGCTGGTTGGCAGAACCAGAATGACCGCACGGTCTTCATTCCCGGTGCCACCCCCGGCTTCGGCCCCGGCGGCGCTACCATCATCTCCACCAACAACAACGACGTCGGCTTCGTCGGTGGCGCCCAGGCCGGCTACAACTATCAGATCGGCTCGTTCGTCGTCGGTCTCGAGGCGGACATCCAGGGGACCAGCTTCGGCGGCAACAACCGGACCGCTTTCGTCACCGGTACCGTCCCGGCCGGCTTCATTGCGGCCAGCCGCGACAACGGCCTTGATTGGTTCGGCACGGTGCGCGCCCGCGCCGGTGTCGCCTTCGATCGCGCCCTCATCTACGCCACCGGCGGTTTCGCCTATGGCGGTGGCGGCGACAACAACAACTTCAACGGCTTGGTCAACAGCAACGACACCCGCACCGGCTGGGTTGTCGGCGGTGGCGTCGAGTACGCGTTCACCAACAATCTGACGGCTGGCGTCGAAGGTCTGTATGTGAACCTCGGCCGCAGCGGCAACAACGGCGTGGTCGGCACTCTGGCGAATGGCACGCCCGTGTTCGTCGCTGGCGTGGACAACCGCCGCGACAACGACTTCGCCGTCGTCCGTGCGAAGCTGAACTACAAGTTCTCGACCTACTAATACCCACGTCGCATTCGCGACAGACGAGGCCCGGTGTTGTCACCGGGCCTTTTTCATATCACCCAGGCAGCCGCTCCTTGGCAAAAACCGGGACGCCATCGACGGGACAGAACATCAAGCAGTGTCGGTCGGCGCTTAACCTATCATTCTGAAATAAAAGAAAATCAGGAAAGCACCGAGAGCCATAATAAGAAACGTCATCCGACCTAGAACGAGATCATATCCGGCGCATGACGGACTTCGTCGTTGTGCCGATGGTTCTCGCCCTTGTAGTGTACGGCGACCAATACTGGTGGAGTGAATAAGCTTGCGAAAGAAGAGCGCCCTTGCGCTGGGTTTGAGCCTGGCCTTTCTCGTCCCGACCTTTGCGGAAGCCGCTCAGGGCAATGTCCGCCGCGGCCGCGCCATTGCGCAGAAATACTGCTCCATGTGCCATGCCATCGGGCAGACGGATAAGAGCCCCAAGGAGGGCACGATCCCGTTCCGCGATCTTCACACGCGCTACCCTATCGACAATCTCGACGAATCCCTCGGCGAGGGCCTCGTGATCAACCATCCGGACATGCCGGAGATCTCCTTGAGCGTCGCACAGATCTTCGACTTCAAGGCCTATCTGCGCAGCCTGAACAAGTAACGAGCGGCAGGGCGACAGATCCCATCCGGCAAAGACTCGACTTCCGGCCGTCAGGGTTTAAGTAACCTTGCGTCAATAGCGGAACTGCAACATGCGTATTCTGGCGGCCCTTTCTGCCCTGCTTCTTTTCGGAACCACTCTTGCCGGTTGCAGTACCGGCGCGCCACAAGGCGTTCTTCCACGCACGGCCGTCCCGCCCCCGCCCTCTCTGGGCGGCACCGCAATGCGGCAGACGGCGGCTTCCGAGCGTGTCGATCCAGCGATCCAGCGCCGGGCCATCGACGTGCCAGCCAAGCTCGAAACATCGCGCCCGTCGTCACCACGAACCATGGAACCCGTCTTGACCGGCAGCGGCGTCGGAGCGGGCTTCCGTTTCTGACTCGGCACCCAGAATTTCCAAGGCTACCTTTCGCCTCTCCAATACCAAACACCCCGTCCGTTTGTGAACGGAAGAGGTGTTCAAGGCGAGGCGATGACCGGAAAGTCTCTCGGCGGTTACGAGCCGAAGATCTCAGCGCAGCGGGACAGGGAGAAGGCTGCTCCTTCCGTATCCCGATTGATCCGGACGGCAATAATCGTGCCTTGATCATCCGCCGTGATCTGCGCCTCGCAGAAGAGCGAGACGTGTTGCGCAGGACGGACCATGGTGGTCGTAGGCGCAGCGGAAAATCCGAATGACGAATTCGTCGTGCTCGACCGCGTCACGGTCACACCCGGCGACGGGTTGGCGGTAACCGTCGTGGTCTTCGATGTCGAACTGAGTGGCCTCGAACCGAAATTCGAATTTGTCTGGTATTGAGCAGGCCTGACGAAGCTCGTCTCCCCTCCCCGCCACGTATAGATCATGCCGCCGGAATCGAGCGTATAGCTCGAGATCGGCGGGCCGTTCTCGACGAAGAAATTGTCGATCGGCTGCCCGATCCACTTGGCACGAACGGCACTCGCCGCCTCCTCCGTCGTCTTGCAGCCCGCGACAGCCAAAGCGACAGCGAGCACGGCACCGATGGTCTTGAACATAACGCCCCCAAAATCCTCTCTGTTTGGAGAGTATCTTCCTCAAAGACGCCTGGGGCGCAACCGCCGTGAGCGGGATATTTTTCCTTGATCACAATTCTGAACAGGACCGATCCCGCCATAGAAAAACTCCCTCCCGACAATGATCGGAAGGGAGCCCTTTTACGTTTCTCGATGCTGCTCGGATCACTTCACGAAAGTCTTCGACAGGCCGACCGTGCGGTCGACGATCATGACGACGGCGAGCGTGAGGATGATGAGGAGAACGGAAACGCTCGCCACCAGCGGATCGGCGCGGCTCTCCACGTGGTGGAACAGTTCCACCGGCAGCGTGGTCAGTCGCGGCCCGGTGAGGAAGAGCGTGATCACCACCTCGTCGAACGACACCAGGAAGCAAAGCGCCGTGGCGGCGACGATTCCGGGCGCCATCATCGGCAGCGTCACGCGCCGGAACACGGTGATCGGTCTGCCGCCGAGAGTCGACGCGGCCTCCTCGCACGCAATGTTCAGATTGCCGAGCGTCGTCGCCAGCACGCGCAGGGCGTAGGGCAGCGTGATCACGAGATGGCCGATCACCAATCCCCAGAACGAACCGAGGAAACCGGCCGATGCGAAGACGATGAGAATGGCGAGGCCGAGGACGATGGTGGGTAGGAGCAACGGCGCGGTGAAGAGGTTATAGAGAAACCCCGATCCCGCCGTCTTCATCCGCACGATCACATAGGCCGCCGGAACGGCCGCCGCCAGGGATAGAACCGTGACGATGGCGCCGAGCATGAGGCTCGTCCAGAAGGCCGAGATGATCGCTGTGTTCTCGGCCAGCGCTGTGTACCAGCGCAAAGACCAACTCTGCGGCGGGAACGACAGAATCTGTTCGCCGCTGAACGAGATCGGCACGACGAGGATCACGGGCGCGAGCAGAAAGAGAAAGAGAACCGCGACCAGGATCTTCATGGGCAGTGACGTATTGCCGGCTTCCATGGCGGCCTCCTAATCGATGGCCCGCAGCACGCGGGCATAGACGGCGAGCGCCGCTCCGAAGATGACGAGCACGAGGATCGAGAGGGTCGATGCCAGGGGCCAGTTCAGGGTCACGATAGCCTGATCGTAGATCTCGGTGGCCAGCAGGAAGACGCGGCCGCCACCGAGCAGCTTCGGCGTGATGAAGGACGACACTGCGAGGACGAAGCAGAGCAGGCAGCCGAGCGCGATGCCGGGCAGCGTGAGCGGCAGGATCACGCGCCAGAAGGTCCTGGCCGGCGGTGCGCCGAGCGTCATCGCCGCCTCCTCCACGCGCGGATCGAGACGCCCAAAACCGGCAAGAAGCGACAGGATCATATAGGGCATCAGAATCTCGACGAGGCCGATCACGACGCCGGTGGTGTTGAACATCAGGCGCGGCGGCGCGAAACCGAGGGCCGAGACAGCGCTCACGATGGGGCCCTGATCGGCGAGAAGCGCGATCCAGCCATAGGTGCGCACCACGGCGGAAGTCAGCAGCGGCGAGATCACCAGCACCGTGAGAAACGTGCGCCAGCGCCCCGTGCTGCGGTGGAGATAAAGCGCGATCGGATAGGACAGGACCAAGGTCAGGGCCGTGATCGTGAGGCTGACGACGACCGAATTGACAATCAGTTCGAGATAGAACGCGTCTCCAAACAGTCCGCTCCAGTTCGCGAGCGTGAATGTCTCGCGAATGCCGCCGCCGGACAGCGCCTCGTTGAAGGACATTCGAAGGAGATTGAGAACGGGCAGGATGAAGCCGATGGCATTCACCAGCGCGATCGGCAGCAGCAGAAGGGTCGCAGTGCCCGCCCGGCCGAGAGCCGGACGCGGCGCGGCGACCATGGGATGGGCAACGGCGGCGCTCATGCCGCCCTCCCGAACACCATCGTATCCTCGATACGCCAGGACAGCGAAACCGGCGCGCCCACCTTACGGAATCCGCGCCCGTGATCCGAGGCGGCCTCGACGACCATCTCCATGCCGCCCACATCCACATGATATTGCAGCAGGTCGCCGACGAAGGTGACGCGGGTCAGGCGCCCGTCGAGCCGGTTGAGCCCCTCGCCCGCAGCGCCATCCCCATCGCTCAGCCTGATCCGGTGCGGGCGCACCATGATCTCGACATTTCCGCCCGGCCGCCCGGGCACGCGCACGGCCGCCGAGCCGATGAAGACGGTGCCGTCACCCTTGGCGACACCATCGAGCCGGTTCGTGCGTCCGACGAAGGAGGCGACGAAGGGCGTTGCAGGCTGCTCGTAGACATCGACGGGGGTGCCTACCTGTTCGAGCTTGCCCCCCTTCATCACGACGACCTTGTCGCACATGCTGAGCGCTTCCACTTGGTCGTGCGTGACGAACACTGCGGTGATGCCGAGATTCTGCTGGATGTCGCGGATCTCGTTGCGCATCTCGTCGCGCAGCTTCGCATCGAGGTTGGAGAGCGGCTCGTCGAGAAGCAGGATCGAGGGGCGGATCACCAGGGCGCGGGCGAGCGCCACGCGCTGCTGCTGACCGCCGGACAATTCGCGCGGCTTGCGCTCGGCAAGCGCCTCGAGCCGCACCATGGCGAGGGCTTCCTTCACCCTCTTCTCGATTTCAGGCTTAGGAACTGCGCGCATTTCCAGGCCGAAAGCGACGTTCTTCGCCACCGTCATGTGGGGGAACAGCGCGTAGCTCTGGAAGACGAGCCCCATGTCGCGCTTGTAGACCGGCATCTGCGTGATGTCGTTGCCGCCGACGACGATGCGCCCGTCGCTCGGCGTGATGAGCCCTGCGATCATGCGCAGGGTCGTTGTCTTGCCGCAGCCCGAGGGCCCGAGGAGTGCCACGAGCTCCCCTTTCGGAACAGCGAGGTCCAGAGCGGCCACGGCGAGGGAATCGCCGTAGCGTTTCGTGAGACCGTCGAGGCGCAGGTGCGCGTCGAGGCCGGTCAACGCTGTCGGAGTCCCGGACAGGATTTTCTGATGCATCATAACGCGCTCCATGCAAGCTCTCGCGTTGGATCATGTTTCACCGAAACATGATCCAACTCTCATCCTTTGATTATGCATGATCTTTTCGAAAACCGGATTCCACTTTTCCGGATCATGCTTTGGGCTGCGGCAGGTCGGGATCAGCGGCTGAGCGGAATGACGCGCCGCCGCCATTGCTCCGTGATCTTGTCACGGATACCGGCCACGGCGATCCAGTCGATGGAGATCATCCTGTCCATCGCGCCCGCTGCCGTGCGATCGAGCGCGGCCTGCGAGATCTTCGCCTTGGCATTCGTGGGTGCGTAGAACATCCGTTCCGTGAAGGCCGCCTGGGTCTCGGGCTTCAGTGCGTAATCGATGAAGGTCTTGGCCGCCTTGCTGCTCGGCGCGTTCTTCACCAGGTTGATCGTGTTGATCTGGAAGCCGCTGCCTTCTTTCGGCAGAACCACGCCGAGCTTGCCGCCGGACGAGTCCGCATAGACCTGGGCGCGGGCGTTCCAGCCGATGCCGAGGGATGCCTGGCCATTGGCGATGGGCGCATAGACGTCCGGCTTCGGATCCCAGGTCTGCACGTTGGGAGCAAGCTCCCCGAGCTTCTTGATGCCGGCCTCGACGCTGGTCTTGTAATCGCTGCCGCCGGCCATCTTGTCGGTGATGATGGTCAGCGTCGTGCCCTGAATGTCAGGCACGGCGGGGATGGCGACCTTGCCCGCATATTGCTTGTCCCACAGCGCATTCCAGGAGGTCGGCGCGGTCTTCACCTGGTCCTTGTTGTAGAGCAGGACGAGGTTGTCGAAGGTCACCGCGACGCCGCTGACGCCCTCCGCACGGGCCGCGGGATAGAGGTCGGCGACGTTTTTCGACACGCTCTCGTCGATCTTGTCGAACAGGCCCTCGTCTGTGCCGGCCTTCGACACCGACACGTCCATGATCACCACATCGATCTGCGGCGCCGATTTCTGGGCGCGAAGCGTGCCGAGCATCTGGGCGGAATTCGGCATGCCGTAGAACTCGACCTTGATGTCCGGATGAGCCTTCATGAAAGGCTCGATGACCGCCTTCGTGTAATGATCCTGGAAGATGCCGCTATAGGCCGCGAGCGTGACCGTCTCGGCGAAAGCGGGTGTCGACGCGGCAAGGGCCAGCGCCGACACGCCGAGAAGAGTTTGCAGTTTCGTCATTGTCTTATCCCTCTGAGTTGTACTGCGATGACTTCGTGACCACCGCGTCAGGCGACGCGTCGGAGCTTCTCTTCCACGATGCGGGTCGCACCGGACATGTCCGGCAGCTTCTCGCCGTTGCGCAGACGCTCCAGCGTCTTGATCTCGGCTTCCTGCATGCCGATGGCGCGCTCGGCGACCGCTTTGGCGTCGGCGGGATTGAGCACGATTACGCCGCTCTCGTCGGCGAGGATCGCATCACCCGGCTCGATCACCTGACCGCCGACCGTCACGGGCACGTTGATCGCGCCTTCCAGGCCGAGGATCTTGGTAGTGATCGGCGACGGGCCGCGGCACCACATGCCCATCTCGACCTTGCGGATTTCCGAGAAGTCGGTGGCGGGACCGTCGATGATGCCGGCCTTCACGCCCGCGATCTTCATGGCGTGCGTGACGACGCCGCCCCAGCAGGCGTGTTTGTCGTCGCCGCAGCGATCCACCACCACGATGTCGCCCGGCCGGACGAGCTTGGTCAGGTAGTGCAGGATCGTGCTGTCCGCATGCGGCAAGCGCACGGTGACTGCCGTTCCGGCGATGCGCTTCTCCGGCAGCACCGCGCGCAATTCGCGGTCGAGGAAGCCGGAATGGAGGAAGTGGCCGACGGTCGCGGTTTCGACCTTCTCAAGGAGCGCAACGAGCTCCTGAGAGATCTGCTTCGGCATGGGATTGACGGTGAACATTGGCAATATCCTCAAGCAAGAACATGGTGCTTGGCGACCGGCACGTTGCCGCGCACGACGCCCGTGTAGTCGAGGTCGAGACTGGCGCTGGTATTGGACACGCGGTCCGAGCACTGCGCGACGATGTGGCCCCACGGATCGATGACCATGGAATGGCCCCAGCACCACTTCTTGCCGCCGGCATGGGCCCCGACCTGGCCGACCGCGAGGAAGTAGGTCTGCGTCTCGACGGCGCGGGCACGGGCGAGCACTTCCCAGTGATCCTTGCCGGTCATCAGGGTGAAGGCGGCGGGCAGCACGATCACATCGGCTCCGGCGTCACGCAGCTTGCGGAACAGCTCGGGGAAGCGGATGTCGTAGCAGATGGCGCAGCCGACCGTCACGTCGCCGACCTTGTAGGTCACGATATCCTGGCCACGGCTGATCGTATCGGATTCGCGGTAGCTGACGCCGCCGGGGGTGTCGACGTCGAACAGGTGGATCTTGCGGTACTTCGCGATTTCCTTGCCCTTCGGGTCGAAAACCAGCGTCGTGTTGTAGTGGTTGTTGCCCGCGCGCTCGACGACGCTGCCGGCATGGATCGTCACACCGTGCTTGGCGGCCAATTCCGACATCAGGCGGTAGGATTCACCATTGGGGAACTCCTCGGCGCTGCCGTGGACATTGTCACGACCCTCCCCAAGGTAAGCATAATATTCCGGCAGAACGATGAGGTCAGGAGCCTCCTCGTTCACGGCCTTCTCGATCAGGGCAGCAGCGGTTTTAAGGTTCGCCGCCTTGTCATCCCCGGAATTCATTTGGATTAGACTGACTTTCACGTCCCGGCCTCCGTTGGAACTAAGGCCAGCAGGTTGAGCAAGCGGGACAAGTCCGTACAAACGCGAAATACTTTTCCTGCAGGGCAAGTTTTGCTTGTTCGGCACTGCACAACAAGCATTTTCAAGGAATTAGCGCCTCCCTACCACGAGGCGCCGTCGGTTTGGGCGAGCGAGAAGCTGTGTGCGACATCCTGCGCCATCTGCGCCGCGACCGCGGAGATCAGGTTGTCCGGGTGATCGGAGTAGACGGCCTGGAAGGTCAGCGGTGGGAAAGCGGGCGCGACGTCGAGCTCGACAAGGGCCCGCGAAGCGAGCCGGTCGCGGACGATGACCTTGGGCAGGGGCGTCACTCCGATGCCGTCCTGCGCCAGCCGCATGATCGTGGCGAGCGAATTCGAGTTGTAGATCGTGGGGTCCTCGATCCCGGCCTCGGCCAGTTGCCGGAGCACGCGATGATGCGGCTGGCTGTCCTTGGAATAGGCGAGGATCGGCTGGTTCGCGACCTCGGCCAGGGTCAGCGGCCTGTCGGGGAAGCCGAGCATGGGGCTCGCGAGCCAGGTGCATTGAAAGGTGCAGAGATCGAGATTGATGAGATCCGGTGCAATGACCGGGCCCATGATAAGCGCCAGGTCGACCCTCCGGTCCGACACGTCGCGGGCAATATTGAGGCTGGTATCGGTGTTGAGGTCGATGGCGACGCTCGGATAACGCGCCCGGAAGCGATCGATGAATTGCGGCAGCCAGGCGTGGACGATGGAATCGATGGTGCCGATGCGGATCGAGCCGCGCAGGCTGCCCGGATCGCTGACCGCCTCGCGGAATTCGTTCGCGACGCGGACCAGCTCCTCTGCCTTCGCCACCGCCTGCTGGCCCAGCACCGTCAGGCGCACGCAGCGCGCATCGCGTTCGAAGAGCCTGATGCCGAGGTCGCGCTCCAGGGTGGCGATCCGGTTCGAGATGGCGGCCTGCGTCGTGTTGAGCTTCTCCGCCGCAGCGCTGAAGCTGCCGAGGCGGGCAACCCAGAGGAAGGTTTCGACAAATCGAAGATTCATTCCCTCTCGATCCTCAGATCTAAGCCAAGACCCAAGTTGACATGCGCGATCAAGTTATAAAATATCAATACGGATCTCTTCTTTATTCTATTCCGACAACCATAGGTCTTTAGATCGAAATAATCCATAAGGCCGAGTTATTTCTGGAACGCTTGTCACCTTGGTTATTACGGATGTGCGACACCGCATATCCGCCTGACTTCATCATAGGAATGTTATATGCCGCAACAGCATATCGAAACAGGCGGGGCCTTTTCATGACATGGATTGAAGCCATCGGTTGGCTGGGCGCCGCGCTCGCCATCACCGGCAGCGCGATGCGCACCAT
Source organism: Microvirga sp. 2TAF3 (assembly GCF_052114965.1). Lineage (NCBI taxonomy): Bacteria > Pseudomonadati > Pseudomonadota > Alphaproteobacteria > Hyphomicrobiales > Methylobacteriaceae > Microvirga > Microvirga sp. 2TAF3. The sequence goes on from NZ_JBFRFT010000004.1 coordinate 124,962, forward strand.
CATCCCGTTGCGCTGCATCGGCATCGCGACCAACCTCGTGTCGCTCACTTATGCGAGCCTCATGGGTCTCTATCCGAGCATGACGGTGAACCTGATCCTGCTCCCGCTCAACGGCATCCGGCTCTATCAGATGCTGAGGCTGATCCAGAAGGTGAAGCACGCCTCCAAAAGCGACCTGTCCATGGATTGGCTCAAGCCCTTCATGACCCGGCGGACGGTGAAGACGGGCGAGACCCTGTTCGCCAAGGGCGACGGTGCCGATTGCATGTTCTATACCCTCTCGGGCCGCTACCGGCTGAAGGAACTCGGCATCGATTTGCCGCAGGGCCGGATCGTCGGCGAGATGGGCTTCCTCTCGCCCGACAACAAACGTACCCAGACGCTGGAATGCCTGGAGAGCGGCGAGGTTCTCAGCATCACCTATGACGAGGTGCGCCAGCTCTATTTCCAGAACCCGGAATTCGGCTTCTACTTCCTGCGCCTCACCACCGAACGCCTCTTCGACAACATGGAGAAGATGGAAAGCGAACTCACGCGCCTGCGGAACGCCCCGGCAGGCCGCACCGAGGTCAGGGAGGCGATCTCAGCTTAGAATTTTTATAAGCTACGGCCAGTTTAGAATTCCTATAAACCATTGAAATAATTAACTTTTTTGTTGACGCGTTCTCCGCCGCGTGGTTCTTGCGGGGGTGACTGGGACACGAGGTCCCCACCTGCCTGACATGTTGCTGAGGAAGTCATGATGATGAACACCACGTTTGCGCGCGGATTGCTTTTCGGTGCGGCGGCACTGGGCGCTCTTGCGGGATCGGGCCTGCCGGCCTCGGCGCAGGGCGTCGTGAATGTTTATACGAACCGCGAACCTGGCCTCTATTCCGCAACCCTCGACGAGTTCACCAAAGCGACCGGCATCAAAGTCAACGCCATCTTCTCCGAGCAGGGCCTAGCGGAGCGCATCAAGGCCGAGGGCGAGAGCAGCCCGGCTGACGTGCTCATTACCGTCGATATCGGCAAGATTCAGGAGGCGGTGGATCTCGGCATCACGCAGCCGGTGAAGTCGGAGGTCCTGACCTCCGCCATCCCGTCGCAGCTTCGCGATCCCGACAATCGCTGGTTCGCCCTGTCGATGCGCGCCCGCTCGATCTATGCCTCGAAGGATCGGGTGAAGGACAAGGCCATCACTTATGAAGACCTGGCGGACCCGAAGTGGAAGGGCAAGATCTGCACCCGTTCGTTCCAGCACCAGTACAACATTGCCTTGACCGCCGCGATGATCGTCAAGCACGGCGAGGCGAAGACGGAGGAATGGCTGAAGGGCGTGAAGGCCAATCTCGCCAAGAAACCCTCCGGCGGTGACCGCGACGTGGCGAAGGACATTCTGGCCGGCGTCTGCGACATCGGCCTCGGCAACACGTACTATGTCGGCCTCATGACCAACGGCACGAACCCCGACCAGAAGAAGTGGGCCGAAGCGATCAATGTGATCCTGCCGACCTTCAAGGATGGCGGAACGCATGTGAACGTCTCGGGCATCGTGATGCTCAAGAACGCACCGAACCGCGAGAATGCCCTCAAGCTCATGGAATACATGGTGACCCCGGTGGCCCAGCATGTCTTCGCCGATGTGAACTATGAATATCCCGTCCGCGCCGGCATCGAGATCAATCCTCTCGTGAAGTCCTTCGGGCCTCTGCGCGCCGAGGAGATGAGCCTCTCCGACGTGGCGAAGAACCGCGCGAAGGCCAGCGCCCTCGTCGACAAGGTCGGCTTCGATCGCTAAGGCATAGCGCTCTCCCGCCCCCGGGAGAGCGCATCCTCTTCGGTCGCCATTTCATGAATACATTGGCTCTCAGCCACCGTTTTTCCGCAACCTCTCTGCGGCGCGCCCTGAATGGCGCGCCGCTTTGGTCCGTTGCGGTCGTGATCGGGGTCGCCGCTCTGGTGCTGGCGCCGCTCGTCTCGCTCCTCCACATCGCGGCGCAGGGCGAGGCGACCCTTTGGGCGCAGGTGACGGCCGATATCCTGCCCGCCGCCCTTCTCGATACGGGAATGCTGCTCGGCGGCGTCGCCATCCTTGCCGGTTCGGTCGGAATCGGCACCGCGTGGCTCGTAACCGCGCACCGCTTTCCGGGGAGAGCTCTGCTCTCCGCGCTTCTTCCCCTGCCGCTCGCGGTGCCGACCTACATCACGGCCTATATCTATGTCGAAATCTTCGACGCGGCGGGGCCGGTGCAGATGGGCCTGCGCAGCCTCATGGGCTGGACGTCCCGCGCCGATTACTGGTTTCCCGAAATCCGCTCGGTCTACGGCTGCATTTTTGTGATGTCTGCCGTTCTCTACCCTTATGTCTATCTCGCCGCGCGGGTGATGTTCCTCACCCAGAGCGCCAGCATGATCGAGGTGGCGCGCACGCTCGGCGCGAGCCGGTTCAAGCTCTTTCGCGCCATCGCGATTCCGCTCGCCCGCCCTGCCCTCGCCGTCGGCCTGTCCCTCGTCCTGCTGGAAGCGCTGAACGATATCGGCGCGAGCGAATATCTCGGCGTGCGCACGCTTACCGTGTCCATCTTCACCACCTGGCTCAATCGCGGCAGCCTGGCCGGCGCGGCGCAGATCGCCTGCGTCATGCTTGCCCTGGTCATCGCCCTGATCTTCATCGAGCGGTACGGCCGGCGCGACCGGCGCTATGCCCTGTCGACACGCCGCCCCCGGGTGACGCAGCCTGTCGATCTCTCCGCCGGAAGCGGCTGGCTGGCGACGCTCTTCTGCGCGCTTCCGGTTCTGATGGGCTTCATTCTTCCGGTCGCCTTCCTGCTCCGGGAGGTGGCGCGGCGCAGCTTGAGCGAGCAGATTGATGACGCGTTCCTCACCCATCTCCTGACGACGATCGGTCTGTCGAGCGCCGCCACCGTGGCGGCTTTGGCCTTTGGCATCGTCCTCGTCACGGCATCGCGCCTTGCCCGTCTTCATCTGACGAAGGTGGCGCTTGCGGTCGCGGGCATCGGCTATGCGGTGCCGGGCACGGTTCTGGCGCTCGGCCTTCTCACCCCGCTCGTCGCCATCGATACGGGGCTGGGCGTCTTGTGGAAGGCACTGACGGGAGAGCGCGTCGGGCTGATCCTGATGGGATCGGCGGGCGGCATCGTCATCGCCTATCTGATCCGCTTCCTGCCGATCGCGACGGGCTCGCTCTCAGCCGGGCTCGATCGGGTATCCACGGGGATCGAGGATGCGGGCCGGATTTTGGGCGCAAGGCCGCGGGAGCTGGTGCTGAAAATCCAGATCCCGCTGCTGCGGCCTGCACTGGCGAGCGCGGCGCTTCTGGTCTTCGTGGACTGCATCAAGGAATTGTCGGCGACGCTTCTGTTGCGGCCGCTGAATACCGAAACCCTGGCCACGCTCGTCTATGGGCATGCCTCACGCGGGGCGTTCGAGGACGGCTCTCTCGCCGCCCTCGTCATCGTGCTGGTCGGCCTCGTACCGGTGATCCAGTTGGTGCGCAGCGCCGAAGCCCGCCCGAAAGCGGCCAGCGCCTCACCATAAAGAAAGCGGCCGCGACCGGCCGCTCCCATCTTATGATCGCATGCCCGGATCGGCGAGAAGACACCTCATCCGCAAAGGACATGGTTCAGGCCGCGTTCGACTGCTTGCTCTCCAGCGCGACGCGGAAATTAGCCTGCGTCTTGGCCTTGATCTCATCGACCGTGACGCCGTCGGCAAGCTCGATCAGGGTCATGCCGGAGCCACCCTTCTTGTCGATGGTGAAGACGCCGAGATCGGTGATCACCATGTCGACCACGCCCGCACCGGTGAGCGGCAGGTTGCACTCCTTGAGGAGCTTCGGCTCGTCCTTGGCCACATGCTCCATGACCACGACGACGCGCTTGACGCCCGCCACCAGATCCATGGCGCCGCCCATGCCCTTCACCATCTTGCCGGGGATCATCCAGTTGGCGAGATCGCCGTTCTGTGCCACCTGCATGGCGCCCAGGATCGACAGGTCGATATGGCCGCCACGGATCATGCCGAAGGAGTCCGCGCTGGAGAAATAGCTCGTGGTCGGCAGCTCGGTGATGGTCTGCTTGCCGGCATTGATCAGGTCGGCATCCTCCTCACCCTCGTAAGGGAAAGGCCCCATGCCGAGCATGCCGTTTTCCGATTGCAGCTGCACGCGCATGCCCTTGGGAATGAAGTTCGACACCAGGGTTGGAATGCCGATGCCGAGATTGACGTAGTAGCCGTCGCGCAGTTCCTTCGCCGCGCGAGCGGCCATCTGTTCACGGGTCCAGGCCATCTCAGATTTCCTCCCCTACTCCCGCCGACGCCATGGCTTCGCGCTTGCGGGTCGTTCTTTGCTCGATGTGCTTCACCGGGTTCGGCACGTGCACGATACGCTGCACGAAGATGCCGGGCGTGTGGATGCAGTCCGGATCGATCTCGCCCGCCGGCACCAGATGCTCGACCTCGGCGATGGTGATCTTCGCGGCGGTGGCCATCATCGGGTTAAAGTTGCGCGCCGTCTTGCGGTAGACGAGGTTGCCCTCGGTGTCGCCCGTGCGGGCATGGACCACGGCGATATCGGCGAACAGCCCGCGCTCCATGACGTATTTCTCGCCATCGAACTCGCGCACCTCCTTGCCTTCGGCGATCAGGGTGCCGACGCCGGTCTTGGTGAAGAAGGCCGGGATACCGGCGCCACCGGCGCGGATACGCTCGGCGAGCGTGCCTTGCGGGTTGAACTCGAGCTCGAGCTCACCGGACAGATATTGCTGGGCGAAAAGCTTGTTCTCGCCCACATAGGACGAAATCATCTTGCGGATCTGGCGGGTTTCCAAAAGGCGGCCAAGGCCGACGCCGTCGACACCGGCATTGTTGGAGATGAAGGTCAGGTCCTTCGCGCCCGATTCTCGGATGGCCTCGATCAAGGCCTCGGGAATGCCGCAGAGGCCGAATCCCCCCGCCATGATGGTCATGCCATCCTTCACAAGCTCGGCCATGGCCGAGCGTGCATCGTTATAAACCTTATCCATCAAACCCTCTTTGGGCTTATGCCTGTTTCACGTCCGCCCTGGGCGGTTGAACGTCACCCTGCAACCTAGCCTCAATTTAGACAATCCCTTCGTATGGATATAAGGATACTCCTGCGGCAGCGCCCGCTTCATCGCCCAAGTTTGCCGCCAAGTTTGCCGCCCAAATCATTCCTACCTGCAGAAGACGTTCGCAACGTGGGATAAAAGGTCTAGATTACAGTTCATGTCCCGCCGCGTCGTTCTTCTTATCGCATTGTGCACGCTCGCCATCCTGGGAGCGGCCTCCGCCCCATGGACTCTCACGCCGGGCGGCCTCGCGGCAACCGTGACCGAGCATTTGCAGGGTCGCTACGGGCTCGACCTCAAGGTTCGGGGCCGCAGCACCTTCGCGCTTCTGCCGACCCCGCGGGTCAAGTTCGAGGAGATCACCCTCTCCTTCCCCAAGCAGCTCATCAAGGCGGAAGGCGGCACCCTGCGTGGGGAGTTGCGGATTCTACCCCTTTTCTTCGGACGAATTGAATTGTCCGAGATCGCCCTGAGCGAGGCGCGGATCACCGCCTCGGCCGAAGCACTGCGCAATCTCGACTGGGCGCGGCTGTTCAAGGAGCGCATTGGCGAGACCCATGCCCGCCGACTGGTTCTGACCGGCACCTCCATCGACTGGACGGACATCAGGGATGAAGGGCTGACCGATCTGAACGCCCTCATCAACTGGACCGGAGCCGGCGAGCCCCTCCACGCGATCGTCTCCGCCTTCTGGCGTGGGGAGCAGGTCACGATCGAGCAGGCATCCTTCTATCCCATCCGTCTGGCCTCGGACCAGCCGAGCCCCTTGTCCCTGACCCTCGCCGCCAATTCCGGACGCCTGACGATCCAGGGCGAGGCCCAGATCGGGGACGACCCGCGCTTCACCGGGCAAAGCCTCCTGAAGGCGACCTCTATCCGCGATTTCGTGCGATGGAGCGGGGTCGGCTTGCCCTTCGGCTCATTGATACAGAGCGTCTCGATCGAAGGCGATCTGTCCGTCAACCGCCGCCGCTTCTCCTGGCCCTCCGTGGCCGTTACCCTTGGGTCGGACAAGCTCGAAGGCACGATGGCGATCAGGCTCGGTGCGGAGCGTCCCATCATCGCCGGCACGCTTGCGGCGGAAGAGCTCAACCTCTCCGATTTCGTGCTGCCGCTCGCTCAGACGCGCACCCCCTCCGGCGCTTGGAGCGACGAGGCGATCAACCTCGTCCAGGCCACCGGCAACGATCTCGACCTGCGCCTGTCGGCCACGAAGGCCCAGTTCGGGCGCCTGCATCTGGGAGACATGGCGGCGAGCATCCTCGTCCGGCCCGGCCGCGTCGAGACTTCCCTCGGCCGCGCAGATTTTCACGAGGGCACCCTGAAGGGCCGCCTTTCCCTGGTGGCTCACGACGGTATGGTCGACGTGAAAAGCCAGGGCTCCTTCGAGCGGGTGAACATCGCCTCGTTCCTGAGCGAGATCGGCCAGCCGCGCTGGATCACCGGGCAGGCGCAGGGACAATTCGTCCTCGAAGGCCTTGGTACGAGTCCGGCTGAGGTGGTGCGCAAGGCGCAGGGCCGTTCCTCGATCACGGTGAAGCAGGGCGAACTCGTCGGCATCGCGCTCAACGATGCCCTGAGGCGCGTGGAAAAGCGTCCCCTGTCGGCATCCCTGACCTGGAAAGGCGGCCGTACGCCTTTCGACCAGGCACAGGCCCAGCTCATGATGAATGGCGGCCTCGGCGAGCTTGCGGAGAGCCGCATCACCGCACCGACTTTTACCACTCAACTCCAGGGGCATGTCTCGCTGACTGAGCGCTCCCTCGACCTGAAGGCGGAAGTCTCGCCGTTGACGCCGAGCCCCAGCATCGCTCCCGCCATCGTCTTCGACGTTTCGGGCGGGTGGGATGACATTGCCATTACGCCCAACGCGCGCTCCCTGATCGAGCGGTCGGGTGCAGCGCGTCCTCTCTTCGGACCCGAACCCGCCCCGCTCGCGACGGCTCAGTGAGCGTCGCGCCGGGAGCGCAGGGCCGAGCGCTTCGTGAGCAGGGTCGCCGCAACGACGCCGAGCGTCACGATACCGATCAGGATGGCCGAGGCCGCATTGACCTCCGGCGAGAGACCGAGCCGCACCTGGCTGTAGATCCGTATCGGCAGGGTCGTCGCCCCCGGCCCCGTGTTGAAGCTCGCGATGACGAGATCGTCCAGCGACAGGGTGAAGGCCAGAAGAAAGCCCGCCACGATGGATGGGGCGATCAGCGGCAGCGTCACGAATAAGAAGGTGCGCAGTGGCGGCGCACCGAGATCCATCGCCGCTTCCTCCAATGACCGGTCGAAAGTCATCAGACGCGCCTGAACCACCACCGTGACAAAGCACATGGTAAGCGTCGTATGCGCCAGCGTGATGGTCCAGAACCCGCGGTCGAGGCCGATGGCCACGAAGAACAGAAGCAGCGAGAGGCCGGTGATGACCTCCGGCATGACCATGGGCGCATAGACCATGCCGGTGAACAGGGTACGGCCCGGAAAGCGTCCATAGCGGGTCAACGCCAGGGCCGCGAGCGTGCCGAGAACGGTCGAGAGGCTTGCCGACAGGAGCGCGATCCGCAACGTCACCCAGGCCGCTTCCATCAATGGCTCGTTGCGGAACAGCGCCCCATACCACTGGGTCGAGAAGCCGCCCCACACCGTGACGAGACGCGAGGCGTTGAACGAATAAACGATCAGCAGCAGGATCGGCAGGTAGAGAAAAGCGAAGCCGACGACCAGCGACGTGATGTTGAAGAGGCTCAAGCGGCGGGTCATGGCCGCGTCTCCATCCGCCGCGCCTCGACATCGCGATAAACCACGATCGGCACGACGAGAATGATCAGGAGCAGGATGGCGACGGCGGAAGCGAGCGGCCAGTCCCGGTTGGAGAAGAACTCGCTCCAGAGTTGACGGCCGATCATCAGGGTTTCCGATCCGCCGAGCAGATCCGGGATCACGAACTCGCCGACCGCCGGGATGAAGCACAGGAGCGAGCCGGCGATGATACCCGGCATGGCGAGCGGCACCGTGATCACCCAGAAAGCGCGCCAGGGCGGCGAGCCGAGGTCGAGCGCCGCTTCGATCAGGGTATCGTCCATCTTCTCGAGGGTGGCATAAAGCGGCAGCACCATGAACGGCAGATAGGCGTAGACGATGCCGATGAAGACCGCCGCCTCCGTGTTGAGGATGTTCAGCGGTTCGCCGATCAGTCCCAGCGCCATCAGGCCCTGATTGAGCAGGCCCTCGGGCTTGAGGATTGCGATCCAGGCATAGATGCGGATCAGGAAGCTCGTCCAGAACGGCAGGATGACGAGCGCCACCAGCAGAGGGCGATGGCGCTCGGGAGCGCGGGCCATGGCATAGGCGATGGGAAAGCCGACGAGCAGCAGCAGGAATGTCGAGATCGCCGCGATCCGAACCGAGGAAAGCGTCGCGCTCAAGTAGAGATCGTCCCCGGCCAGGGCCTCGAAATTCTCCAGATCGAGCTGCGAGAAGAAGCCCGCGATATCGCTCCAGTCGAAGACGGGCTTATAGGGCGGCTGCGCCACCGCGGGATCGGAGAGGCTGATCTTGAGAACGATCAGGAACGGCACGAGGAACAGCAGGCCGAGCCAGAGATAGGGCACGGCCGGCACCAGGGCCGAGGCCATCCGTTTCAGGAAGGAGCGCGCGGTCATGGCTATTCCGCCAGGATCACCGCCGCATCCGGCGCGAAGGTGACATAGACCTGCTCGTCCCAATCGATGGGGTTCTGGACGAAACGGGATTTGTTGGCGCGGGTCACGCGCAGGATGGCGCCGGAGGCCAGCTTCACGCGATACACCGTCCAGTCGCCGAGATAACCGATATCCCACACCTCGCCGGTGAGCACGTTCTGCGCGTCGAATTCAGGTGGATCCCGCTGGATCACCATCTTCTCGGGGCGCACGGCAATCGCCACCGCCTGCCCGGTATGCAGCACCTCGTCCGGATCGTCGATGGTCAGCGGCGCATCGGCGGCCGGCGACTGCACCCGCCACAGGCCCTTCTCCTGACCGAGAACGTGGCCTTCGAGAATGTTCACGTCGCCGACGAATTCGGCGATGAAGCGGGTCTTCGGCTGCTCGTAGATCTCGCCCGGCGTCGCGACCTGGGCGATGCGCCCATGATCCATGACCGCGATGCGGTCGGCCATGGTCATCGCCTCTTCCTGATCGTGGGTGACGACGATGAAGGTCATGCCCAGTTCGTGCTGGATATCCATCAGCTCGAACTGGGTCTCCTCCCGCAGTTTCTTGTCGAGGGCGCCGAGCGGCTCGTCGAGCAGCAAGACCTTCGGCCGCTTGGCGAGCGCCCGCGCGAGCGCGACGCGCTGGCGCTGCCCGCCGGAGAGCTGGCTCGGATAACGCTTGGCCAGCCGCTCCAGCTGCACGAGGCGCAGCATCTCGCCGACGCGGGACGCGATCTCGTCCTTCGGCAGGCCATCCTGCTTCAGGCCGAAGGCGATGTTCTTCTCCACGCTCATATGTGGGAAGAGCGCGTAGGACTGGAACATCATGTTCACCGGCCGCCGGTAGGGCGGCACGCCCGCGAGGTTCTGCCCTGCCAGGGTGATGCGTCCCTCGCTTGGCTCCTCGAAACCGGCGATCATCCGCATGAGCGTGGTCTTGCCGCAGCCGGACGGGCCGAGAAGGCAGAAGAACTCACCTTCGAAGATGTTCAGGGACAGGCTGTCCACGGCGAGAGCATCGCCGAACCGCTTGGTGACGTCCTCGACGCGGATGAGCGGCTTGGCGTGGGAATCTGACCAGGGCGCGAAGGAGCGGCGCACGGCGCCCACGGAGGCGGATTGACGGGAGGGAGGCAAGATTTTGGCACTTCGACCTTAAACGAGGAAACCTGCGCGCAAACTATGATGTCCGGGCCCGGAGAACAACGCCAAAAACCGGCCGTCCTTCCAGGCTGCACAGCCGGGTCCTCTCCCATCCCGGTCCGCGATGGCTCGCCTCATTGGGCGGGCTGCGCTGCCATCGTGGCGGCACGCTCCCGTCCGGCATTCAAATCCCGCAATTTGTTGATGAAATCCGCCGGGTAGAGCAATGTCGATGACGGGGTTTCCAGCCCCATATACCTCGCGATATCCGCGACGAAGGCATTGCAATTGTAGGCAACCGCATTCCAAAGGGGCGAATTCGCCTGCAACTTCTTGATATAGGACGTGACCCTTTCGTACTCGGCCGCGCCGAGTACGACGCGATAGCGCGCGGAAACGTATTTTTCATCGAGATCGCCGTCGCTCGGTCCTGTCTCCGATGCGACAGGGATGAAATGCCCGATCATCCAGGGAACCGGGCTATCGCCGGCGGGATGCAGGCCCGCCACTTCCCGGCTGGCAATCTGGCCGCGCCCGTCCAGCCGGCCGAACATCGCAAAAGTATGCCCGTAGCTCAGCGCATATCGCGACCGAAACTCGATGAAGTATTGTCCCGCGGGCGCGGCGCGAACCGCTTTCTTCCCTTTGGTGTTCTGGGCCGCAGCCACCTCGGTAGGGGCCACGCCTGGCGCATTGGAGGCTTTCGCCGCGCTCGCCGCAGTCAATGCCACTGCCACGGAAAGCGCGACCCCAAAGCTAGAGAGAAAGCCCACACGCGCCAGGTTCTTCGTGATATGCCGCATCGTTCGCTCCCACACTGGTGAAACGTGCGTCTCGGATCACGGATATCGTGCCTCGACGCACAATAACAGGTGAAGCATAGTGAAGTAGAGCCAACGATCTCGGGAGCGAGAGGGTCGACTTTCGCCGACCCTTTCAAGTTCGGATTACCCCTTCGTGACAACTGGTGCAGGAGGTGGAGGCGGAGCTTTTCCCTTACCTATGCCTGCGCACGCCGACATAGAGAACACCGCAAGAGTTACGATCGTAATCATGGCAATTCTAGGCATCGCAAGATCCCTCTTTCAACTTGCGAATTTTATCAGAAATGCCAAGATTTTCATCTTATCAAAAAGAGGTGATTTCAATCAACTTAACTACTCTTTCGAGCTGAAATATAGAACATTCAATCAATTTGGCGCAAACTGCGATACCATCTTAGAAATGCCGATAATCTTTCCCAAATAGGCACTCTTACGAAATTTCTAGATCATCGGACCCAAAAGCGGCCTCCAATTATGGGGATCAATCCGATGCTCCCTCGTTGGATGAGCGCATCGTTCCATGCGAACCGAAAGTCCGCTCAGCGAGAAACCGGGGCCACTTTTCCGCACGATGCGTTAGAGGACCCAGGGAATCAGACGAGCGGTCCTGGCCATGTAGCCTCGATAGGATTCGCCAAAAGCCTCGATCATAAGGCGCTCTTCCTCGGCGATCCGGAACAGATAGAGTGTCCCGAACCCGACGAGGCCCGAAAGACCGGCGGCGAGATTGGGCAGCAGGAGCGCCTGTGCGATCGCCCAGAGCCAGAAGGCGCTGTACATCGGATGGCGGACATAGCGATAGACCCCCTCGGTCACGAGCTTATGGTTCTCGCGGACTTCGAGAGTCACCGACCAATTGCGCCCCAGCGCTTTATGCGTGAGGTAGAACATGACCAACGATGCGACTGCGACAATGGCGCCGAGGGACGCCTGGGCGGGGCTGAAGGGATAAGCCGCGAATTTGGGGAAACCCGTCGCGATATAGAAGAACGGCACAATCCCGAGGCCAGTGAGGGAAATCAGCAAGAGCGTGATTTCACACGCGCCGCGCGCACTGCGCGCGATGGGTGTCCGCCGGGATCTCCGGACATGCGGTATGCGAATCACGTACCAGCCTGCCGCAAGGAGAACGAAGGCGGCCTTGGCGATCGTGGGTGTCATCAAGAACTCGCCTCCAGCGGGCTTTCGGGAATGAACGGAAGGTCGATGGCGCTTTCACGGAGGGCTCCGTCGGAGCCTATCGCCGATACGGCTCCATCCGCATACCGGACCTGTCTCTCGACGGAAAGTGGCCCGCAAAGAAGCATGAAATAATCGTAAGCCGCCCGTTGGTCATTGCCGTTGACGAACTGGCAGTGCACCTTGAAGAAATTGCGGCGCATGCGCCGGTACCGGGCCGGCTGCACCATCTTTCTGATGCGCTCGACGCGCACGATGGGCCGCCCCGGCACCTGAAGCCCCATGGCCGTGACGGGATTCGTCTTGTAGAAATTCATCACATCCGTGAGCGCCTGATACTCGGCCCAGAAGATCTGCGAAGCCGACGCCACGCGCCCGACGGCGGCGCGGAACCGTTCCGCACCGCGGTGCAGCCCGATTTTCAGGAGCGACGAGCCGACGGACGCCAATGCGATACGGGGACGGGTCTTGCCGAGATCGGGGTTCAACTGCAGGGCCCGGTCGAGAAGATCGATGGCGAGCACGGCGCCGAGGCTGTGCCCGATGATCAGGATCTCGTCGGCTTCGCTTTCTTTCCCATGCGCGGCAATCTCGCGGGCGACCCTGTCGAACCTCGGATCGAGCACTTCGTCACGCCGTCGAATGTAGTCCCGCGAGAAGATCCAATCGTCGAACAGCAGGGGAAGGTAGAGCCATCTTGCGGGCCATTGCATCAGCAGCACGCCCGCGACGATGCCCGCGCAAACACCGACCAGAGCGGAATCGGACATTCGCGCGGCAACAATGCCTGCAACCAGAGCAAGGGCGACGAGCAGACCGAAGAAAACGAACGGATAGAGGAAGAAACCCGCATAGCGCCAGTTGGACCGCAAATAGCCCCAGAGCGCACCGGCTTGGACGAAATCCACGAAGGCCATCAATGCGAGCGGAATCCGCCGCCACATGGGCCTCGCCTGCGCCGTCTCGATCACATCCTCCCAGAGTACCAGACGATATTCGGTCTCGACACTCCAATTGGGACCGGATGCGACCACGCGCCAGGACGCGACATCGGGCCCTATGACTGGCCCGGAGATCGAGGTTGCCACGGACCATGTGCTCTCGAACCGGCACAACTCTCGCGAGAATCGACGATAAGCATCCTGCGGCGCAACGGGGTTATAGCCGCCCAAGTGATATACGAGGCGCTTGGTCGATGCGGGTTTCGCCATGCCTCCCCCGTGTCAAGAGCTTCAAGCTGCGCCGCCTGCACCTGACGGACTTTCAATATCGATTTCTATTGTACCCGCCTCGATTCTCCAAGGCTGCATCGGCCGCGAAGATGCACCTTAAAGTATAATCGGCAATGAAATTGCGAGATGTGGACTGATCCGGAACAATGTGGAAGGCAGATACTCTCGAAGTCGAATCGCACTGTTTCAGGCTGCGGCGCAGCGGGCCTGTCCCGGTAAATTAATTCCTTGGGACACTCGGCCGGCGCATATCCGCCTGGCCGCCAATCGACGACAACTAGTGTCCCCCGCCTCCCCCGGCCGGAGCGGCGCGCGGCTTCTTGATGAAGGGCAGCGCGCAGAGCAGCGCCAGGAAGAGGAAGGTCAGGAGGTAGAATACATCCGCGAAGGACATCACCATCGCCTGCTTCCTCACCATGTTCGACATGGTCTTGATGGCCGCCTGCCCCGCATCCGAACCAAGGCTGTTAAAGCTCCGTGTCATGGTATCGAGGGTCTCGATTGCCACTGAGCGGCCCCAGTTCACGCTGTCGTGCAGGCGCTGGAGATGCAGGTCGAGCCGGTTGTTCAGGATCGTGTTGATCAGCGCCAGGCCGACCGCGCCGCCGAGATTGCGGGTGAGGTTGTAGAGGCCCGAGGCGTTCTTGATCCGCTCCGGCGGCAGCGTGCCGAGCGCGATGTTGTTGATCGGCACCATGCAGATCATCAGCCCGACGCCGCGGAAAATCTGCGGCACGAACAATTCCCAGAAATCCCAATCCTTGGTCAGGCCGGTAATCAGCCACGTGCCGAAGGCGAAGGCGGCAAAGCCCATGCCCATCATCACGCGCGGATCGAGCACCCGCGACAATCGCCCGGCGACGGGCGCCATCAGGAACATGCATGCGCCCGAGACGAACATGGTCTCGCCGATCTGCAGGGATGAATAACCCCGCACCCGGCCAAGATAGAGCGGGTAGAGATACGTCAGGCCGTAAAGGCCGATGCCCATGACGAAGCTGAAGGACGAGCCGGCCAGGAAGTTGCCGTCGGTAAAGGCCCGCAGATCGACGATGGGATGCTTCGCGGTGAAAGCCCGGTAGAAAAAGCCGATGGCGCCGACCGCGCAGACCACGGCCAGGATGGCCACCGCCTCGTCCTGGAACCAGTCGTTGTTGGGCCCCTCCTCGAGCACATATTCCAGTGCGCCCAGAAACGCGGCCATGAAGCCCAGGCCCGACCAGTCGAAGGTCTTGAACAGGCCGAGGTTCGGCTCGTCGAAATCGACCAGGAGATAGGTCGAGACGGTCACGAAGATGCCGGGGACGATGTTGACCAGGAACAGCCAGTGCCAGGAGAAAAGGTCGGTCAGGTAGCCGCCGATGGTCGGGCCTATGGTCGGCGCGAGCGTCGCAACGAGGCCGATGATCGGCGAGATCACGGGTCGCTTCTCGGGCGGGAAGATGGTGAAGGCCGAGGCGAAGACGGTCGGGATCATGCCGCCGCCGATAAAGCCCTGGAGGGCGCGCCAGACGATCATCTCGTTGATTGAGGTCGAGGTGGCGCACATGAAGCTCATGAGCGTGAAGCCGCCTGCCGAGATCACGAACATCCAGCGGGTCGAGAGTACTCGCGACAGGGTGCCGGAGAGCGGGATCATGATCACTTCCGCGATCAGATAGCTCGTCTGCACCCAGGAAATCTCATCCGCCGACGCGGACAGGCCCGCCTGGATTTCCGCAAGCGACGCCGAGACGATCTGAATGTCGAGGATCGCCATGAACATGCCGAAGACCATGCAGAAGAACGCGAATGTCCGGCGCCGGTCGAGCGGCGCCGATTTCGCGGCAGGCATGGGACCTGACGGCTTGCTGGCAATGGCGGCGGAAGCGGCCATGAATGCTGACTCTTATCTCTTAGCGCCGGGCGGTTTTCGAGGCCTGCGCCTCTTCCCGCGTATCCACCTTCACGACGACCGACAGGCCGGGGCGCAGCATTCCCTTCTGCGCGATGTCGTCGCTGACGGAGACCCGCACGGGCACGCGCTGCACGATCTTGGTGAAGTTGCCGGTCGCATTCTCCGGCGGCAGCAGGCTGAACACCGCTCCGGAGGCCGGCGAGACGCTCTCGATGGTTCCGACGACGTCGGAATTCGGGAAGGCATCCACCTCGATATGAACCTTCTGGCCCGGCTTCAGGGAGGCGAGCTGCGTCTCCTTGAAATTGGCGTCCACATGGACATTCCTGAGGGGCACCAGGGCCGCCAGCCGCGTTCCCGGCTGCACGAAGGTGCCGACCTCGACGGCCTTGTTGCCGACGACGCCGTCGACCGGCGCGCGGATCTCTGTGAAGGACAGGTCCCGCTCGGCCTTCGCCACCGCCGTCTGCTGCTCGGCGGCCACGCGCTGGGCTTCGATCTGCTGGGCGGACAGAACATCGACATTGGCCTGAGCCAGCGCCCAAGCCGCCCGGGCGCTCTGGACATTGGCCTCCGTACGGTCACGCTCGGCCTTGGCGGTTTCGAACGTGGCCTTGCTGGCGTAGTTGGATTGGGCAAGCTGCTGCTGGCGAGCGAAATCGCCCGCGGCGCGCTCGGCATCGGCCTTGGCCGCCACGACCTGCGCCTCGGCCTGCGCGACGGAGGCCTTGCCGGCCTCGATCTGGCGGCCGATGCGGGAAACCGCGCTCTGCTGGGTGGCGAGTTTGTCCTTGGCGGATTGCAAGGCCAGGCGGTAATCGCCGTCGTCGATCTTCGCGATCAGGTCGCCGGCCTTGACGCTCTGGTTGCTGGCAACGGCAACGGAAGACACGTAACCCGAGACCTTGGCCGACAGGATGGTGATATCGGCCTGAACGTAGGCATCGTCCGTCGACACCATGAAGCGGCCGTTCGTCCACCAGTGATAGCCCTCGTAGCCTCCGAAGCCCAAGGCGGCAAGGAGAACGGCAAGGAGGACAGGCTTCTTGCCGAAACGGGACTTGGCCGTCTTTACGGACACGGCCGGAGGCGCCGAGGCCTCGACGGATTGGGCCGCGGGGGCTGGCTTGTGAGCCTTTTCCACCTGGGGAGAGGGTCCCTCCCCCTTGGTGCGGGAATCGTCGTCGCGATAAGCCATGTCGAAATCGAACCTCGACGCGCACGGTAGCGACGGGAAGCCGCCACCGCGTTACGCGTACTGGAAACTATCTGCTGTAGCACCTATATGGATTGACTGAACGGTTCGGTCAATGGCAAATACGTCGCGGGAGGTGACAAAACGCACATGAGCAAGATCGACGACATCGCGCCCACACGGCCCTCTTCCGTCGAAGATGGGGCGGAGAGCGCCAAGCGCCGCCAGATTCTGGAAGGAGCCCGTCAGGTATTCCTGGCCGAGGGTTTCGATGGCGCGAGCATGGGCGCGATCGCGAAGGAAGCAGGCGTCTCCAAGGGAACGCTCTACGTCTATTTCAACAGCAAGGAAGCCCTGTTCGAGGCCCTGACGGTCGAGGAAAAACAGGGGCTGGCCGAGGTCCTGTTCAGGCTCGACGCCGACGATCCGGACGTGAGGGGCGTTCTGACACGTCTCGGCACCAGCTACCTGAGCCATATGGGCGACCCGGAGCATATCTCGTCCGTGCGGATGGTGATCGGGGCGGCGGAAAAATTTCCCCGGATCGGGCAGGTTTTCTATGAAGCCGGTCCATGCCAGGGCATCGCCCGGATCAAGAACTATCTCGACCGGCAGGTCGAGGCCGGGCGCCTGGATATCGCGGATACCAGCATTGCCGCCCAGCATCTCCTCGATCTGTGCCAATCGGGCACGATGCGCCGCCTTCTCTTCTCTGTCGGCACCCGGCCGAACGAGGAGGAAATCAGGAAGACCGTGGAGAATGCCATGCGGGTCTTTTTTGCCGCCTATGGGCCTAAGAAGTAGATCCGGAAACGGATTCCCCCCGGCCCGAGCCAGCGACTCCCGCTTGTGCTAGTGTAGGCTCGATTTCGACCGCCCTGCCGCAACGAAGGGGGAGACTGCGTCGTGATCGACTGGCTGCACAGATTGCCTGTCGCGCTGGGAGCGACAGTCGTTTGCGCCGTTTTCCTGATCCCGACCCTGCTCGGCTCGGTGTTCCTGCAGCCATTCGTCGGCAGATTTCTGCAGGGCGAGAAGAATCAGAATGCGCTTGTCGGGCTGCTTTTGAACTCGTTCACGCTCTATTACGGCGTCTTGCTGGCATTGCTCTCCATTGCGGTCTTCAACAACTATGTCGCGGCGCGGGACTCGATCGGCCGCGAAGCAGCCACCATCCGCGCCCTGTATCGTGACGTGGGCGGCTACCCGGAGCCGGCCCGCACCGTGATGCGGGATCTCCTGCGCCAATATGTCGAGGATCAGATCGGCCCCGGCTGGCGCGAGCAGCGGAGGGAAGGAATATCGCCCCGCAGCGCCCTGCTTGTCGATCAGCTCAGCAATTTCCTGCTGAGCTTCAGGCCCAACCGCCAGAACGAGGAAGATCTGCATCGGGAGACGCTGCGGACCTTCGACGAATTCATCGAGCGCCGCCGCATCCGCGTACTGGCCGCCGGAACCACCATTCCCCCGGTGATCTGGTATGTGGTCCTGACCGGGGCCGTGCTGAATGTCTTCGTCCTGTGGCTCTTCAACCTCAAGCGGACGACCCACTTCATTCTCGGCGGGATTCTGACCATCTTCATCGCGCTCGTCATCTACATGGTGGCCGTCCTCGACCGCCCGTTCCGGGGCGCCCACGGGCTTCAACCCGACGATCTCATCGAACTGCGTCAGCAGATGGGGCCGCAAATGTAACGGGCGCTGATGGTCATTTCCGGCGGACCACAGCCCATGCTTCGAATAACGCTATACGGCACTCTCTCTCGTGTTAGGTTCATTTTGCAGTCCCGGCATGCCGAGAAAATCTGATGCGACGACGCCCTTCCGCCCGGCTTATCGTTCTGGCCCCAAGCGATCGTGTTCTACTCTTTCGCTTCGTCCACAAGAGAGGTCCCCTGGCGGGGCAGGATTACTGGGCGACGCCGGGAGGAGGTGTCGAAGCGGGGGAGAGTTTCGTCGAGGCCGCCGAGCGCGAACTATTCGAGGAGACAGGTATCGCGGCGATGATCAGCGAGCCCCATATCGCTGAACGGAAGTTCATCCTTCAACTCTCCGATGGCGAGCATGTGATGGCAGAGGAGCGCTTTTTCCTCGTGCGCGCCGCGATCGACACCCTGTCGCGAGACCGTTGGACTGCCGAGGAGGTGGAAGTGATGGCGGACCATCGATGGTGGAGCGTGCACGAACTTGCCGGCACGACCGAGATGGTTTTCCCGGAAGACATCGCCCGGATCCTGCAAGAGCTCATCGATACTTCCGGTCCTCTTGCTCGAGCCTAGAGGATCGTGGCCTCAGGCGTCCTCGCGCATGGCATCCGCGACACGGGCCTTGAGCACGTCGGGATGGCGCAGGATCAGCGCCCCCCTCGTGCGCTCGATCAGGCCCTCCTGAGACATCATGGAGAACTCCCGGGTCACCTGCTCGCGCCGGCAGCCGATGCGGGCTGCCATGATGTGGTGGAAGGGCGGCGGCGTGATGACCCTCTCCCCGCTTTTCTCTCCTCTTGGGATCGAGAGGCGCAGAAGCTCCGAATACAGTCTGTGCCTGAGATCGAGGACCGTCTGCTCGACAAAACGGGCGTTCAACTCCCGAATACGCGAAGACATCAGGCAGAAAAGCCGCTCTGCAACTTTGCAATGCGAGTACACCAGTTCCCGAAAGACTAGGGCCGGCATCATGCAGGCCTCGCCCCTCGTGAGCGCCGTCACGTTGGCCGACCGCTTGATGCCGTCGAGGGCCGCCAGCTCGCCGAACAGCTCGCCGGATTTCATCTCGTCGAGGATGACCTCTTTGCCAGAGGCGGTGCGCATGAGAACCCGCACCTCGCCCGCCAGGAGAAAATAGACGTCCGTGGAAAGATCGTCGAAATCGACGAGGGTCTCCTCGGGGCCGAAACGGCGCCAGTTCGCCCTCGCTTCGAACGGCGCGAGATCGATGCCTAAATCCTTGAAGAGCAGAATGCCGGAAAGCCGCGCCATCTTATCCCCTTACCGGCTTCCATCGTTCAACAGCAATGGCTTAAGGTCAAGCTCCAACTGAATAGCGTTACGCCAAAGAAAAAGAGCCGGGCTGTCGCCAACCCGGCTCTTTGGATGACTGACCGTCGCTGGTTACTCAGCGGCAACCTTGCGCTGCTTCACCATGGCATCCTTGACGGCTGCGATGATCCGGTCCTGCACCTCTTCCGTAAGGTAGGGGTGCATGGGCAGGCTCACGACTTCCGCAGCGAGACGCTCGGACACCGGCACTCCGTTTCCGGCCACCGGGTAGTGCTTGTAGGCGGTCTGCTGGTTCAGGGGCTTGGGGTAGTAAACCGCCGTCGGGACGCCTGCAGCCTTCAGGTCCGCCTGGAACTGCTCGCGGTTGAAGCCATTCATGCGCAGGGTGTACTGCGCCCACACCGAGGTGTAGCCCTCCGGCACTTCCGGCACCACCGCGACGTCGCGCAGGTTGTCGTTGTAGTATTTCGCCACGCGGTCGCGCGCTTCGATCTCGCTCGGGAAGATCTTGAGCTTCTCGATGAGAACCGCAGCCTGCATCGTGTCCAGACGGCCGTTCATGCCGATGCGGACGTTGTCGTACTTCTCCGTGCCCTGCCCATGGACGCGGATCGAGCGCAGCACGGTGGCGAGTTCATCATCATTGGTGAAGATCGCGCCGCCGTCGCCGTAGCAGCCGAGCGGCTTCGCCGGGAAGAAGCTGGTGGTGGTGCAATCGCCGATGACGCCCACTTTACGGCCCTTGTAGCTCGCGCCGAAGCTCTGCGCGGCGTCGCACATGAGCCACAGGCCCTCGCGCTTGCAGAACGCCTCGATGGGCTCGTAATCGGCGGGCAGGCCGAAGAGATCGACCGGGATCACGCCGACCGGGTTGAGACCGAGCTTCTTGGCGGTCTTCAGGCCGGCTTCGAGGCTGACCATGTCGAGGTTGAATGTGTCTTCGAGAACGTCGACGAAGATCGGCGTCGCGTTGACCTGCGCCACCACTTCCGCCGTGGCGGCGAAGGTGAAGCTCGGGCAGAGAACCGCATCGCCTTCCTTCACGCCCTTGGCCATCAGCACCATGAGCAGTGCATCGGTGCCGTTGGCGCAGGAGATGACATGCTTCGCGCCGCAAAAAGCGGAGAGATCGGCCTCGAAAGTCTTGACCTCGGGACCCATGATGTAGCCGCCATGATTGACGACCCGCAGGATGGCTTCGTCCATGGCGGAGCCGATGCGGTTGCGCTGGGCCGCCAGGTCGATGAAAGCAATCGGGTCCGACATCACGCAATCTCCTCAAGTTTGTTGGGGCCGGCCTCGCGATAGCGGCGACCGGTTTCGGGGCAGACAAGATCGGCGCCGAGCTTGGCGCCCGCATGGCTCATCCAGCCGATGCGCTTGGCGGGAACGCCCGCCATCAGCGCGAAGGCGGGAACGTCCTTCGCGACGACCGCGCCGGCGGCGATGAAAGAATACTCGCCCAGGGTATGACCGCAAACGATCGTCGCGTTGGCGCCGATCGACGCGCCTCGCTTCACCAGCGTGGGGCGATACTCGGACTTGCGCGCGATTTCGGAGCGCGGATTGTTCACGTTGGTGAACACGCAGGACGGGCCGCAGAACACGCCGTCTTCCAGCGTCACGCCCTCATAGACCGAGACGTTGTTCTGGATCTTGACGTTGTTGCCGACGATCACCTTGGGGCCGATGACCACGTTCTGGCCGATATTGACGTTCTTGCCGAGGGCCACGTTGCCGAGGATATGGCTGAAGTGCCAGACCTTCGAGCCCTCGCCGATCTCGACACCTGCATCGACATAGGCCGTTTCATGGATCGTGACGCCGGGATAATCCTTCGCCACGCGGGGCTTCGCGCTGTCTGCGGCGGGGACGGGAGCCTGGGCTCCGTTCGACCTGCCGTTGCGAAGGGATTCCGCGGCACGCGACAGAACCGAGAGAACGCGCAGGCCTTCGCGGCCATCGGTGCGTGGTGTCGCTCCGGTGCGGACGCAATCGATGAAGTGGAGGCATTCCTGCTTCAAGGGCTCGTCCTGCGGGACGGTGACCGGGATGGCATCGGCCTTCACCGGCACGGGCATGTTGTCCTTCCACTCTACCTTGTGCGGATAGAGCAGGAGCTTGCGGTCCCAGGCCTCGCCGTCGTCGAACACGGCCATGGCGTCGGAACCGACGACCACGAGCTTCTGTTCCTTGAAGGGATGCAGCCACGACACGAAGACATGCGCCCGCTCGCCGCCGGGGAAGGCGAGATGCGTCGTGGTCACGTCCGCGATCGCATCATGGAGGTAGTAACCACCGACCGCCTCCACCTTCTCCGGCTCGCTGCCGATGAGGGAGAGGATCATGGAAAGATCATGCGGGGCGAAGGACCAGAGAATGTCCTCCTCGCGGCGGATCTTCCCGAGATTCAGGCGGTTCGAATAGACATATTGCAGGCGACCGAGCTTGCCCTCGCGCACCAGCTTCTTCAGCTCGAGGAAGATCGGGTGGTACTGCAGCAGGTGGCCGACCATGAGACGACGGTCGAGCCGCTCAGCGAGGGCGCAGAGCTCCTTGGCCTCCGTCACTTCAAGCGCCAGCGGCTTCTCGACGAAGACATGCTTGCCTGCCTCAAGTGCCTGCTTGGCCAGCTTGTAGTGCAAGGCCGCAGGCGCCGCGATGGCGACGGCGTGAACACCGGGATCCGCCAGCGCAGCCTCGAAGCCGAGCGAACGGCCGCCATGCTTGGCGATGAGCGCTTCGACGGTCGGCTGATGGGCATCGACCAAAGCTTCCAGCGCCCCGAGTTCAGCGAAGTTGCGGACGAGATTCTTGCCCCAATATCCGCAGCCGACAACCGCTACCCGAACGTCGCTCGTCATCGTCATATGCCCCTATCCGTTCTGCTTGTGCTTGATGTTTTACTCGATCAGGCCTTGATGACCCGGCCTTCCGGAATGCCGGCCCGCGCGCAGGCGTTGCGGGTGTCGACCACCACCTTCGAATTGTCGACGACGAGCTTATAATCCACGTTGTCGTGATCGGTGGCGATGAGGACCGCATCGTAAGTGGCAAGCGTCTTCGCATCGAGAGCGACGGACTTGCGGCCTGCGAGGTCCGCATGCTCGCGGGTCATCGGAATCACGGGGATATAGGGATCGAAATAATCCACATGCGCGCCGCGGTTCTCGATCAGCTCGATGAGCTTCAGCGAGGGGCTTTCGCGCATGTCGTCCACGTTCTTCTTGTAGGCGATGCCGAGCATCAGGATCTTCGAGCCCGTGAACGCCTTGCCGCTTTTGTCGACGGCCTCGGCGAGCTTGTTGACCACGTAATAGGGCATGCGGGTGTTGATCTGGCCAGCCAGCTCGATGAAGCGGGTGGCAATGTCGTATTCACGCGCCTTCCAGGTCAGGTAGAACGGGTCGATCGGAATGCAGTGACCGCCGAGACCCGGGCCTGGATAGAAGGGCATGAAGCCGAAGGGCTTGGTCTTGGCCGCGTCGATGACCTCCCACACGTCGATGCCCATGGCGGCGTAGACGACCTTGAGCTCATTCACGAGGGCGATATTGACGGCGCGGAAGATGTTCTCGGTCAGCTTCACCGCTTCGGCAGTCGCAGCGGACGAGACGGGGACGGTCTTCACGATCAGCTGGCCGTAGAGGGCATCGGCGAGAGCCAAAGCCGCCTCGCCGTCACCGCCGACGACCTTCGGAATCGTCGAGGTTCCGAAATCCGGATTGCCCGGATCCTCGCGCTCCGGCGAGAAGGCCAGGAAGAAGTCCTGGCCGCTCTTGAGGCCCGTCCCCTCGAAGATCGGACGAATCACCTCGTCCGTAGTTCCCGGATAGGTGGTGGACTCGAGCACGACGAGCTGCCCCTTGCGCAGGCGCGGCGCGATGGCGCGGGCGGTGTTCTCCACATAGGAGAGGTCCGGCTCGCGGTGCTTCGTCAGGGGGGTCGGGACGCAGATGAGGATGGCGTCGGGCTCGCCCAGGCGGGCGAAATCAGCGGTTGCCGTAAACTTGCCGGCCTTCACAGCATCGGAAATCAACGCCGAGGGGATGTGCTTGATGAAGCTCTCGCCGCGGTTGATTTGATCGACACGTGGAGCGTCGATGTCGAATCCGACCACCTTGAAGCCTGCCTTGGCAGCTGTCAGAGCGAGCGGAATGCCTACGTAACCGAGACCGACGATACCGATGGTTGCGCTGCGCCCTTTGAATTTGGCAAGCAATTCAGCAACGTCGGCAACTGTCGCATCGGTCTTTACCGCGCGATTTCCATGCATCTCAGGCTCCTGACTAATCCCCTTGCGGCCGATACTCCGGTAAGCAATACCCCCCGTCTTGCGCGGGAACGAAGTACGGCAGCTTCAATTATTTCGGCCGCTTCTGTGGTGTGATTACTTTACAAAGTCAAGTGAAGCAGAAGGCTCTCTGTACATAGGACCTTTCAGAGGCACCATGGAAAAGCCCTGAAAATCCTGCTTTTGCCTTGTCAGAGGCATGATGGCAGGCCACAAGGCGCCATGCTTCACGCGAATGACCTCACCTACCGTATCGCAGGACGGACGATCCTGGACCATGCCTCCTTTGCCCTCCCAACCGGCAGCAAAGTCGGGCTGGTGGGGAGAAACGGCGCCGGCAAGACGACCCTTTTCCGCATTCTCCAGGGCGAGGTTTCGCCCGAGAGCGGCGATATCGCCCTTCCCCGCGGCGTCCGGGTCGGAGCGGTGGCCCAAGAAGCGCCGGGCGGCCCGGATACCCTCATTGAAGTTGTGCTTGCAGCGGATAAGGAACGCACCGCTCTTCTCGCCGAGGCCGAGACGGCGGATGGCTTCCGCAGGGCAGAGATCGAGACGCGCCTGACCGATATCGGCGCATATTCCGCCCCGGCCCGGGCGGCCGCCATTCTCCACGGCCTCGGCTTCGATGCCGAGGCGCAGAACCGGTCCTGCTCGTCGTTCTCAGGCGGGTGGCGCATGCGTGTGGCGCTGGCTGCCGTGCTCTTTTCCGAGCCGGACCTGCTGCTTCTCGACGAGCCGACCAACTATCTCGACCTCGAAGGGACCCTCTGGCTCTACGATTACTTAGGCCGCTATCCGCATACCGTCCTGGTCATCAGCCACGACCGTGAGCTGCTCGACACCTCCGTCAACCACATCCTTCATCTCGACCGGGGCAAGCTGACGATCTATCGCGGCGGCTACACTTCATTTGCCAAGCAACTGGCCGAGAAGCGCGAGCTGACGGCGAAGATGAAGGCGAAGCAGGATGCGGAGCGAAAGCATCTCCAGGCCTTCATCGACCGCTTCAAGGCCAAGGCCTCCAAGGCCCGCCAGGCACAGTCCCGGGTCAAGAGACTGGCGAAGCTCGAACCGGTGACGACCATCGTCGAGGACGACGTCCTCGCCTTCGACCTGCCCGGCCCCGAACGTCCCCTGGCTCCGCCCCTAATCGCCGTCGAAAGCGCCGCGGTCGGCTATGGGGACAGAACGATCCTGGACCGCCTGAACCTGACGATCCAGCCGGACGACCGCATCGCCCTACTCGGCGCCAATGGCAACGGCAAATCGACCTTCTGCAAGCTCATCGGGGGGCGGCTCGCGCCGATGAAGGGAGACATTCGCTGGCCGTCCAAGATGGAGGTGGCCTATTTCGCCCAGCATCAGGTCGACGAGCTGAATCCGACAGCGACCGCCTATGAGCATGTCGCGGCCCTCATGCCGGACGCTCCGATCGCGAAGGCCCGCGCCCGCGCCGCCCGCTTCGGCTTTCCCGGCGCGAAGGCGGACACACCCGTCTCCTCCCTGTCCGGCGGCGAGAAGGCGCGTCTTCTCATGGGGCTGGCGGCCTTCAACGGTCCCAACCTGCTCATCCTCGACGAGCCGACGAACCATCTCGACATCGACAGCCGCACCGCACTGATGGAAGCCATCAACGATTATACGGGCGCGGTCATTCTCGTCAGCCACGACCGCTTCCTGATCGAGGCCTGCGCCGACCGGCTCTGGATCGTCGGCAACGGCACCGTGAAGCCTTTCGACGGCGACATGGATGATTACCGACAGCTCGTGCTCTCGGGAGAACTCGATCTCCAGAAGCGTCCGGACAAGGAACAGGCATCCGGTTCTTCGAAAGCGGACGAGCGCCGCGTAGCGGCGGAGCGTCGTGTCGCGCTCGCCCCCTTGCGGAAGAAGCTCGAAGCGCTCGAAGCCCGCATGACGAAGCTGACGGATGTCATCGGCAAGGTGGATGCGGCGCTCGCGGACGGCACCGCCTTCCAGAAGGATCCGGCAAAGGCGACCGAGCTTTCCAGGATGCGCGCCGAGGTCGCCGAGACGCTCGCCTCCGTCGAGGAGGAATGGCTGAGCGTCAGCGGCGAGATCGAGTCTGCGTCGGCGCCATAGGCAGCTCCCCTTGCATCGCCGGAGCCGGCCGCAGCCGACTCCGGGGCCTAGAATTCCCTCGTTAGGCGGCTGGCATCGGCCGCAACGGTGCCTTCCCAGCTATGGCCGGGGAGGCGTTGGCGCATGTCCAGGGCGCAAGCCTAAAGGTCATCGCAGCCGTCTACCGGCGGTTTTCTAGCTCTCCGACCACCAGCGCCGCTGATGGTCGTCACCGCCTAAGGGCAAGGGAGCGCCGTCATGCTTTTCCGTCGCAAATAGAAGCCGCCGCTCGCCCGGGCGATGCGCCTCGTCGACGAGGCCATCGGCATCATCCGCGCCCATTGGCGCGATATCGATGACAGGCCGAGCGAGCGGGATTTGAAGGCGTTCGACGACCTCCAGGAAAAGCTCTTCCACGCCCATGGCGCCGCACGGCGCATCGCCATCCGCATGCAGCGCCGCTTTCACGGCGAACCGGAAGTCGATGCCGCGAAATGGCGACGCTGACGCCTTCTTGAAACGAAGCGCAGTCCGCTTCCTGGCTTGTCCTCGTCCCCCGTCGCCATGGCCGGCCTCGCACCTGCCATCCACGCCTGCGGCGCGGCCTTTGCTTTGGCGCTTGGCAGTGCAAGCTTGACAATGTTCTTTATTTGTTCTAAGAATAAATATCTATTTTAGAACCGATGGATTGTTTATGTCCCTTTCGTCTTCGATGCAGCGGGACTTGCTGGGAGCCCGCCGGGCTTTCGCCATCGCCCAACTGGAACTGCGACGCCTGCGCCTCGCCCTCGCGCTCAAGCGCTTCAACCCGAGCCAGCCGCGCGCCCCGGCGGGGAGTCCCAATGGCGGGCAGTGGGTGGGCGAAGGTGGCGATGGCGAGGCCCGCGTCGAGGCCGTTAATTGGCCCGCCCGCCGAAGCGGAGGAGCCCGCGTCGTTGGAGGGCGGACTCTCACAACCAGTCCCTATCAGGAAACACTTCTTGCGACGACGGAAGCCCATGCAACGGCCCTCGTGCGCGAAGTCCAGCGACGCGATCCGAACTGGAGACCACGGCCTAGCATCTCCGAAAGCGTCGAGGGCGAGATTCTGGCCAATCAGGCCATCGCACTGCAAGCCACTGCGCGCCTGCAGGAGCTACGGGCACAGGAGCCTGTTTGCCGGCCGATAGGGCAGACTTCTCCACTCGCGACCGGAGCGCGCTCGGATGGCACTTACACCGTCCCACCCTCGGAATTCCGAGAATTGCTGGTGGCCGTCACTCCTGGTTCTCAGGTCGTTCCGTCCTCGGCAGGTTACCTAGGTCAATGGTATCGGCAGCCGGACGGGTCCATTTTTGGCGTTCGATGGAGTGAGAGGTATGGCGTAACGCTTGATGTCATCCGGAGCAACAACCCACTCGTCCCCAACGGACACAAGGTGCATCAGAAATGAGCCAAGAGCCGAAACATTGGTATTACGGAACTCCGATGAGCGAACATATCAAAAGTGTCGCCGACGAACTGCCGATCGATGCCGTTGGCATGTGGCAGATCGTTCCCGGGGGAAGGCATGGTTTTAAGCTCGAAGGCGAGGCGCTGACCGATTTCGTGCGCCGCTGCATCGCCGAGTTGCTGTCACGCAGCGCGGTGCCGGTCGTCGGCGGCGGCGATACGGGTTATTTCTGGATCGAACAGAAGCAATATGGCTCGAAACCTCAAGATATTATCGACAACGTCGTGCGCGAGTGGCTGGCGAACGGCGCCAAGGATGAAGATCCTGGCGGCCTGTGGTTCGCGTTGCCGGAAATGTGCAAGACACGTTGGAAGTAAGCCTTTTCCCGATAGCGTCCACCCAATGGTCTATCCTGGCGATACATGCCTCGGGATACACAGCCACCCTCGGCGTTTCCCCTGGATCCCCTTCCCGCGCCTGCGGCGCCGGGGGTGACACAGAGGGCGAGGGCCCGCTCTACTTCAGCACGCGGTCGAGCCTGTTGTTGACGAAGAAATAGAGCTCGCGGCCGCCGGGCTCCGAATAGAGCACCTGCACCTCGCGCTGTCCCTTGCCGCTTT
The DNA here is from genome assembly GCF_052114965.1 of Microvirga sp. 2TAF3. Classification (NCBI taxonomy): domain Bacteria; kingdom Pseudomonadati; phylum Pseudomonadota; class Alphaproteobacteria; order Hyphomicrobiales; family Methylobacteriaceae; genus Microvirga; species Microvirga sp. 2TAF3. Next base: position 152,634 of record NZ_JBFRFT010000004.1, read on the forward strand.
CGCCGACAAGCACGTCCGTCGGCGCCCTGCCCTTCAGGCGCACCAGATCGCATTCGCCGATGCCGGGCTCGATCACGGCCGCCGTGCCGGAAGCCGTTTCCGTGCATCGCCCGTCGGGACTGAGGACCGGACCCGAAAAGGCTGGAGCGGCCGGGGGCGCCGGCAAGGACATCGGCGTTGACGCGGCGGCCATGGGGGGCTCCGTTCGGCCGCCATTGCAAGCCGCAAGCCCGAGAGTCACGAAGGCCAGCGTCGATACAAGCTTCATGCGCATCCTGTTTCAGTCCCTGTTGGCAGCGGCCCGCGCTTGCAGGGCCTCGTCGAAAAGCCTCTGCACATCGCTTCGGAAAGCCTGCCGCGATGCATTGCGCGAATAGAACATGTGACCGCCGTCGTAAACCTTGAGCGACAGACGCCTCTCGGGGCCGAGATTGGGAATCTGGTTCAGCAGAAGCTGGTTCGCGTAATAGGGCGTGACGAGATCGGTGAAGCCATGCACGACCAGAACGCGCATCTTGCCGTCGAGCGCAAGAGCACTCTTCAGCTCATCGGTATTCTCGGGCGCGTTGCGCCCGCCGCCCCAGCGCCAGGCCCGGCTCACGCTTTCGTTCAGGAGGTTGTAGCGACCCTCGGCCTTGTAGTTCAGGGTCCGCGTGAGATGATCGATCATGGCGCTCGTCAAGGGCGCCGTCATGGCGGTCAGGACCGGATCCTCGAACCGCGCGGCATAGGCGTTCGGGTCCGGATCGGCACCCGCCACATTCGCGTCGTAGGCGCTGACGACCTCGCTCGACTGGCGCCGCATTTCCCTTTGGAAGGTTCGCGTATCGATACGTCCCGCAAGACGTCGCGTGAGGTCCGGGCTGAGTCCTGTCAGCTCGGCGACGCGGCGGCTGATGCGCTCCACCGCCTCCTTGTCCTGAACGCCGCGCATGAGATCGACGAGGTACTCGCCTGAGGCGTAGCGCTCGGCGTCCTGCAAGGCCTCCCGCGTGACGGGCCCACGTCGAGCGAGCGCCGCGGCCGCCATGGAAGGCAGGCGCGCCGCATCGGTCCAAGGCGCGTGCGAGCGTTGATCGAGCCAGTTGAAATCGAGAACGGGCGATACGAGAACAAGGGCGCTCAGGCCGATGCCCTGGTCGCTCTGGAGTTTTTGGGCGAGCAAGGGCCCGCGAAACCCGCCATAACTCTCGCCGACGAGGAATTTCGGCGAGGCGAGCCGGTTCTTCTCCTTCAGCCAGCGCGTGACGAAGGCGGCGAGGCCTTCGATGTCGCCCTGCACGGAATAGAAGCGCTCCCGGACCTGATCGCCGCCGATGACGCGGCTATAGCCCGTTCCCGGCGGATCGATGAAGACGAGATCCGTGAAATCGAGCCAGGTCTCCGCGTTCGGCACCAGGGAGGGCGGTGCCGAGGGACTGATCGTCGGCCCATCGAGGGGAAGCCGCCAAGGACCGATGGCGAGAAGGTTCAGGTAAGCGGAAGAGGCTCCCGGCCCCCCGTTCACGGCGAAGGTGACGGGCCGCGTCGCGGGATCGGAATCGTCGCGCGTATAGGCCACGAAGCCGATTTCCGCCTGCGGCGTACCCTGCATGTCCGTCAGGGTCAGGCTGCCCGCCGTCGCGGTCAGCTGCAAAGTCCGATTGGGAAGCTCGAGGGTGTGGCGGGTGACGGATTCGGGCGGCAGACGCTGCGCCTCCCCCTCCGGGCGCTGGCGGCGCTGTTCCTGCGGGGCCTGCTCCCTTCCTCCCTGAGCGGCCCGCTCCAGGGCCTGGGCGGCAAGGGGCAAGGCAAGGGACAGGCAAAGGGCGGCAAGCAGGGGGGAACGCAGGATCCGGCTCATCACGATCATCCTCATGGCTTCGTTGAAACGGAAGAACACGGCCTCCGTTCCGAGGCGAAGGAAATGGGTTTCAGCGCATCGTGCGGAAAAGTGGACCTGGTTTTCCGCACGATGCGCTGCTTAAGGAAATGAGCATCGGATTGATCCCAAAAGTGGAGACCACTTTTGGGTCCGATGCTTAGGCCTTGCGCTGCCAGCGCCCGCGCTCGTCCTGCTGCCAATAGGTTGCGTCGTACCCGCCCTCCTTCACCGCGCGCCATTGATCGCGCGCCAGGGCCAGGGCCTGAACGTCGTTGCCGTCGAACAATATCGCGATTCTCTGATAGGCGGACATATCGCCCGGCAGATCCGCGCCCTCGACGAGGAAGCGGATGGATGCGCCGTTCGGATTGTCGCCGCTCAAAGTGATCAGCACGGGCTGGTCCGCCGCATGAGCCTCGCGGTCCGTGCCGTGCGGCAGGAAGCTCTCGTCGGTGAATGTCCAGAGGTGATCGTCGAGAGCGGACATCCGCTCCTCCGTCGTCGCCTGGACGACCGCGCGCCACCCGCGCTCCAGCGTCTTCTGAAGGAGTGTGGGTAGCACGGCCTCGAGAGGCTGCTGCTGGAGATGATAGAAAAGGACCTCGGTCATGAACGCCTACATTTCATTGCGGCGCGGATAGACGCCCCCATGAGGTCCCCTTCGATGATCATTCTCAGCTTTCGTAGTGATCGCGCACGAGGCGGTCGAGCAGGCGCACGCCCCAGCCGGAACTCCAGCCCTTGTTGACCTCGGTCTGCGGCGAGCCCATGGCGGTGCCCGCGATGTCGAGATGCGCCCAGGGAACGTCGTTCACGAATTTCTGGAGAAGCGCCGCCGCCGTGCTCGAACCGCCATGGCGGCCCGCCGAGTTCTTCATGTCGGCGAATTTCGACTCGATCATCTTGTCGAATTCCGGGCCGAGCGGCATGCGCCACACGCGCTCGCCGGTCGCCTGCCCTGCCGCGGTAATGCGCTGAGCCAACTCATCGTTGTTGGCGAAGAGGCCGGCATATTCCTGGGCGAGCGCCACGAGAATCGCGCCGGTCAGGGTCGCGAGGTCGATCATGAATTTCGGCTTGAAGCGATCCTGCACGTACCAGAGCACATCCGCCAGCACGAGACGCCCTTCGGCATCCGTGTTGATGATCTCGATGGTCTGACCCGACAGGGTGGTGACGATGTCGCCGGGACGCTGGGCGTTGCCGTCCGGCATGTTCTCGACGAGGCCGATGGCGCCGACCACGTTCGCCTTTGCCTTGCGGCTGGCAAGCGCATGCATGAGGCCCACGACGCAGGCCGCGCCGGCCATGTCGCCCTTCATGTCCTCCATGCCGCCGCCGGGCTTGATCGAGATGCCGCCGGAATCGAAGACGACACCCTTGCCGATGAAGGCGATGGGCTGGGCTCCGGCCTTGCCGCCGTTCCAGCGCATGATGGCGACGCGGCTGCCACGGGTGGAGCCCTGCCCGACTCCGAGAAGCGCGCGCATGCCGAGCTTCTGCATGGCTTTTTCGTCGAAAATCTCGACCTCGACCCCGAGCTTGCTCAAGGCCTCCGCCCGCGCAGCGAATTCCTGCGGCCCCAGGACGTTCGGCGGCTCGTTGACGAGATCGCGCGCCATGATCACGCCGGTGGCGACCCCATCGCGGGCTTTGTGAACCTTCTTAGCGGCAGCCGGATCCGGCACGGTAAAGACGAAGCTCCCCGTGCCGTCGGTCTTGTTCTCGTCCTTCTTCGTCTTGTAGCGGTCGAAGCTGTAGCGGCGGAGGCGGACGCCGAGCGCCATATCGGCGATCCCGTCGGGAGTGACCTCGATTCCCGGCAGATCGAGCACCGCGGTCGCTATCTTGGCCGAGGCCCTGCCGGCGACGAGGCCGCCCAGCTGGACCCAGTCGGGATTCTGCCGATCCTTCTCGCCGCCGACGCCGATCACGATCAGCCTGTCGGCGGAAAGGGCGGATGGGGCAGCAATGGTCATGGCCGACTTGACCTTGCCCTTGAAGCTCTCGACTTCCGCGGCCTTCGCGATCAGGTCGACGGCCTTCGGGCCCAATTGCTTGGCGACAGCAGGCGCAAGCTTGAGATTTTCGTCGACGAAGACGATGAGATCGCCGCCCTCGACCGCGCCATGAGCCTGAAAGTCAATCTTTACGCTGTCGGCCATGAAACCCTCTTATCTGACCATTGACTGAACCGGTAAGCCCGGCTGCGACCTTTTGGTGACATATATCAAATCGCCCGCAGGATCACGCAGCATTGCCGCGAAAGCGGCGCAATCTCAAGCTGTTGAAAATCCCCCGGCCTTGCCTTGGAGGCTTGCGACAGAGTACCCAAGGTCAAGGCGCCGGCGGCGAAGGGCTTCATGACACTTCTCGAACGTTACATCCTGAAAATCACATTTTCCGCGTTCGCCGCGTGTCTGATCGCCCTGACGGGCGTGATCTGGATCACGCAGGCGCTACGCGAGCTCGACCTTCTGACCGGTAAGGGCCAGACGCTGTTCATCTTTTTCACGGTGACCGGCCTGTCCCTGCCTGCCCTGATCAACGTGATTTCACCGGTCGCCCTGTTCCTCGCGACTCTTTACGCCCTCAACAAGCTCAACGGCGATTCGGAGCTGATCGTCATGAGCGCGGCCGGCATGCCGCCCCGGCGCCTCCTCCGGCCCTTCCTCGCCCTCGCGGCCTTCGTCTGCTTCGTGGTCGGAATCATCACGGTCTACATCATGCCCGCGAGCTTCCAGGAACTCCGCAACCTGGTGACCAAGATCCGCGCCGATTTCGTCGCGACCATGGCCAAGGAAGGCCAGTTCATCACCCTCGATAACGGCATTACCTTCCATTATCGCGAGCGGTCGGGTGATGCTCTCCTGGGCATTTTCATGCAGGACCAGAGGGTGAAGGACAAGGCTGTCGTCTACCTTGCGGAACGGGGGCAGACGATCGAATCGAACGGGCAGGCCTATCTTGTGCTCGAGAAGGGCAGCGTCCAGCGGAAGGAGCCGAACAGCCGCGATTCGTCCATCGTCGCCTTCGAGCGCTACGCGGTCGATCTCGCCGCCTTCAACGAGGAAAACGGGGATATCGTCTACAAGCCACGCGAGCGCAGCACGACCCAGCTCCTTTTCCCCGACAAGAACGAGTTCCTCTATCAAATTCAGGAGGGGCGCTTCCGGGCCGAACTGCACGAACGGCTCTCGGCCTGGCTCTATCCGCTCGCCATGATGGTCATTGCCTTCGCGGCGCTGGGCGAGGCGCGCACGACCCGCCAGGGCCGCGGCCTGGCCATGGCCGCCGCCGTTCTCAGCGTGGTGATCCTGCGTATCGCAGGCTTCGCCGCCTCGAGCGCCCTGGTGCGAACCCCCTGGGCCGTCGTCGGGGTTTATGGCGCTCCCTTGCTGGCGATTGCGATTTCCATGTTGCTGATCCTGCAGGGATCAGCCCTCAGAACCGGGCAGGCAATGCTTCGCTCAGTGGTCCGCGCCCTGCTTCCGTCGCGCGGCGCCAAAGTCCAGAAAGCTTGAACATGCTGATTGGCGCCACGCTCGGGGCCTATTTTTCACGGCAATTCCTGAAGACCATCTTCCTGGTCTTCGCTACCGTGTTCGCCCTCGTCTATACCCTCGACTTCGTGGAACTCATGCGCCGGGCCGGCGACGCGGAGGGGGCGACCCCCGCCTTGATGGCGCAGCTGTCCTTGTTCCGGGTCCCCGCCATCGCCGAGCAGATCATGCCGTTCGCCGTTCTCTTCGGCAGCATGGCCACCCTTCTCCAACTCAGCCGCAAGCTCGAACTCGTCGTCGCCCGTGCCGCGGGCATTTCCGCCTGGCAGTTCCTGCAGCCCGGGCTTTTTGTCGCGCTGGTGATCGGCGTCGCCTCGGTGACGGTCTATAACCCGCTCTCCGCCATGCTGAAGCAGCGGGCGACGGCCATAGAGGCCAAGGTTTTCGCCCGTGCATTCCAGCCCAACGGCAAGGCCTTGTGGCTGCGCCAGAAAAGCATCGATGGCCAGGCCATTTTCCGGGCTGACGGCTCCATCGCCGATGCGGCGACCCTGACCGGCGTGACGGTCTACACTTTCGATAAGACAGGGACTTTCAGCCAGCGAATCGAGGCGAACGAGGCCACCCTTCACGAGGGGTTCTGGGAGATCAAGGATGCACGGGTTCTGTCCGCGACCGAGGAACCCCAGGCCTACGACCATTATCTGATCGCCTCCAGCCTGCAGCCCTCCCAGGTCCGGCAGAGCTTTACCGATCCCGATTCCGTTCCCTTCTGGAAACTCAAGGAAACCATCGAGCGCCTGGAAAAGGCGGACCTTAACGCCACCGCCTATCGCCTCCATTACGACGTGCTGCTGGCGCGTCCTCTCCTCTTCATCGCCATGGTTTTCGTAGCGGCATCCGTTTCGTTAAGATTCTTTCGGTTTGGCGGTGTAGCGATGATGGTTCTGGGTGGCGTTGCCGCCGGCTTCATGCTTTATGTCGCCACGGAGCTTATGGTGGAGCTTGGAGCCTCCGGGATCATCAGTTCGGTGGTCGCCGCGTGGTTCCCTGCTGTCGTAGGCAGTTTGTTGGGAACTCTTGCCTTGTTGTACCAGGAGGACGGTTGATGGTCCTCGCGGGAAAGGCCTTGCAAGGAGCGATGATGGTTCGGGTCAAGACAACGATCGCAATGTCTGCGGTCGCGATGGCGCTCCTTTGTGCCGTCGGGTCAGCGCCTGTGCTTGCGCAAACCCTTAACCAGACGCTCAGCGGCCAGGCACAATCCGGCTCCGGAACGGATCGGCTTCTCGTCGACGCCAAGGAAATCATCTACAACAACGACAAGAACACGATCTCGGCCTCCGGCGACGTCCAGTTGAATTATCAGGGCCGCACGCTCCAGGCCGACCGGGTCACCTATGACCGGAATACCGGCCGTGTTTACGCCGAAGGCAATGCCCGCCTGACCGACGAGAAGGGCGGCGTCACCACCGGCTCGCGATTCGAGCTCACGGACGATTTCAAGAACGGCTTCATCGATTCGCTTAGGGTCGTTCAGACGACGATCGACAATGGAAGGCCCGTGACGACCCGCTTCTCCTCTCCCCGCGCCGAGCGGTCCGAGGGAGAAACGACCGTTTTCGAGCGTGGCACCTACACCGCCTGCGAACCCTGCAAGGAGCATCCGGAAAAGCCGCCGCTCTGGCAGGTCAAGGCCGCGAAGATCATTCACAACAACAGCGAGCAGACGATCTATTACGAGGATGCGACGCTCGAGATCTATGGCATTCCCGTCGCCTATCTGCCGTATTTCTGGACGCCGGATCCGACCGTCAAGCGCAAGACCGGTTTCCTGTCGCCGCGCTACATCTATTCGAACTCGCTCGGCTACGGGGCTTCGATCCCGTTCTTCTGGGCCATCGCGCCCAATTACGACCTGACGATCACGCCTACCTATATGTCCCGCCAGGGCCTTCTCGGTCAGGCCGAGTGGCGGCATCGTCTCGACAACGGCACCTACAACATCCGCGCGACCGGGATCTCTCAGCTCGATCCCGAAGCCTTCCTGGTCTCTCCCTTCGGACCGGGCGACAGGACCAACCGCGGCTCCCTCGAGTCGACGGGCCTTTTCTATCTCAACGAGCGCTGGAAATGGGGCTGGGATATCGCCCTGTTGTCGGACAAGTGGTTTTTGCAGAACTATCGCATCCGCAGCGAGAGCCTCAATTCGGTCTACGTCAAGGAATCGATTTCGACCCTATACCTGCAAGGCCAGGGCGATCGCTCGTTCTTCGACATGCGCGGCTATTACTTCCAGGGCCTCTCGAGCACGGACTGGCAGAAGCAGCAGCCCGTCGTTCATCCGGTTGGCGATTACAACAAGCGCATCACGCCGGCCGGCATCGGCGGCGAGTTCACCATCGATGCGAATGTGACGAGCCTGAGCAGAGAAGCGGCCCAGTACCAGCAAATTCCGCAGCAGCTCACCACTCTCTTCGGGCTTTATCAGACCTGCGCCGTCTTCGAGCCAGGGTCGTGCCTGGTGCGCGGCATCAGCGGCAACACATCGCGCGCTTCGCTCAACCTATCGTGGCGGCGCGAGTTCATTGATCCGGTCGGCCAAGTCTGGACGCCGTTCACCTATCTCAGGGGAGATACGTTCTGGGTCAATCCGGACCTGAAGGGTTTCCAGAACAACGAGTTGCCCAACTTCATCAGCGGCAATGACGAGTTCCTGTTCCGGGGCATGCCTGCCGTCGGCCTGGAATATCGCTTCCCCTTCGTCGCCAGCCTCGGCACTTCCGGCACCCAGACCCTCGAACCTATCGCACAGATCATCGCTCGTCCGAGCGAAACCAGAATCGGCAGGCTTCCGAACGAGGATGCTCAGAGCCTCATCTTCGAGGACACTACGCTCTTCGATTGGGACAAGTTCTCCGGATATGACCGTGCGGAAGGCGGCACACGCGCCAATGTGGGCCTGCAATATACGGTTACCGGGGCGAACGACTTCTACGCGAATATCCTCTTCGGCCAATCCTATCAGGTTGCCGGACAGAATTCCTTCGCGAAGCCGGATCTCGTGAATACCGGCCTCAATTCCGGTCTCGACAGCAAGGTCTCCGATTATGTGGGGCGTTTCCAGCTGTCGCCCAACAAGAACTTCTCCTTCGTGACGCGCGGGCGTTTCGACAAGGATGATTTCGGCCTGAACCGGCTGGAAGCCGGCCTCACCGCGAACTTCAATCCCTACATCCCGTTTTCCGCTGGCATTACCTATGCCCGCTATGCCGCCCAGCCTGAGATCGGTTTCGCTCATCGGCGCGAGGGCATCCTGACCTCGGGAACCTGGAATCTGACGCCGAACTGGTATGTTACCGGCTCGGTCCTCCTGGATCTCGACCGATATCTTCTGGCTCGCGATACCTTTGCCGCGCAGTTTGCCGTCAATCCTGCAACGGCCGTATATAACCGTCAGAACCCGCTCTACGTCAGCTCGATGTCGCTCGGCCTGGGCTATGTGGACGAGTGCACAACCTTCTCGGTAAACTACTCCGTGTCTCCCCGCGACATCGCCGTCACGTCCGGCGAAAAGGATCGCAATCATACGGTTCTGCTGCGGCTGGAATTGCGGACGCTCGGCGAGATTTCGTTCAATCAGAACCTCAATGGGGGCGCATCGTCCCAAGACGGCGTAGCCACCCAGTGACGAAGCCGGCGCAGCGCCCGCTTCTACTGACGCAAGGCGACCCCGCCGGCATCGGACCGGAACTGACCTTGAAGGCCTGGCTTCAACGCAAGGAAGCCGGCCTTCCCTCCTTCGCCGTTGTCGCCGATCCCGATCATCTGGCCCGCGTTGCGCAAGCTTACGGGTGGAATGCTCCCGTCCAAGCGGTCGAGACAGCCGAAGCGGCTTCCATCTTCGACAGGGCTCTCCCCGTCGTCCCTCTCGATACCACCGTCTCCGCCGAACCAGGCCAGCCCGATTCCACCTATGCTCGCTCGGTGATCGAGTCGATCGAGACGGCCGTCGGGCTTGTGCGCAGCGGGGCCGGTGCGGCCGTCGTGACCAATCCCATCTCCAAGCATGTGCTCTATGAAGCGGGCTTCGGGCATCCCGGGCATACGGAGTTTCTCGCAGCCCTCGCAGGGAGGGACGATGGTGGCCGGCCCTATCATCCCGTGATGATGCTCTGGAGCGAACAGCTCGCCGTGGTGCCCGTGACGGTGCATATCCCTCTGTCGGCCGTGCCATCCGCGCTCACCACGGAGGTGATCGTCCGCACGGGGCGGATCGTGGCGCGGGAGCTGCGGGAACGGTTCGGCATTTCCCGCCCGCGCCTCGCCTTGGCGGGCCTCAACCCCCATGCAGGCGAGAACGGAACCATGGGGAGCGAGGATGCCGGAATCATCGTTCCTGCTGTCGAAGCCTTACGGGCAGACGGCATCGAGGTTGCTGGCCCCCTCCCCGCGGACACCATGTTCCACGCCCGTGCCCGCAGCCGCTATGACGCGGCGCTCGCCATGTATCACGATCAGGCCCTGATCCCGATCAAGACCATTGCCTTCGACGAGGCCGTCAACGTCACGCTGGGCCTTCCCTTCGTGCGCACATCGCCGGATCATGGCACCGCCTTCGACATCGCGGGCAAGGGCATAGCGCGGCCGGACAGTCTTATGGCCGCCATTCGCCTTGCCGCCCGCCTGTCCACAAGGTCCGTTGACGCATGAGCCAGATCGATGATCTGCCGCCTCTGCGCGAGGTGGTTCGCACCCATGGCCTCCTGGCCAAGAAATCGCTTGGCCAGAACTTTCTGTTCGATCTCAACCTGACGAGCCGCATCGCCCGTTCCGCAGGCCCGCTCGAAGGCGCGACGGTCATCGAGGTCGGGCCGGGCCCCGGCGGACTGACCCGCGCCATCCTGGCCGCGGGCGCCACCAGGGTGATTGCCATCGAGCGCGATTCCCGCTGCTTGCCGGCTCTTGCGGAAATCGCCGAGCGTTATCCGGGACGTCTCGAGGTGATCGAGGCCGATGCCCTGGCCTTCGATCCGCGGCCTCTGGTCGGCGAGGGAACGGTGCGGATCATCTCCAACCTTCCCTACAATGTCGGCACGGCGCTTTTGACCGGCTGGCTCACTGGAGAAGAATGGCCGCCCTGGTGGTCATCGCTCACGCTGATGTTCCAGCGAGAGGTCGCCGAGCGGATCGTCGCCGACGAGAACGATCCCAAGGACTATGGTCGCCTCGGTGTTCTCTGCGGCTGGCGGGCGGAGGCGCGTATTCTCTTCGATGTACCGCCCTCCGCCTTCGTACCACCGCCGAAGATCACGTCGAGCATCGTCCACCTGACGCCGCGTTCGGCGCCTCTGCCCTGCCGCGTCAGGGCTCTGGAAACCGTCACCCGCGCCGCCTTCGGCCAGCGGCGGAAGATGCTGCGGCAAAGCCTCAAATCGATCACCCCGGACCCGTCGGCTCTCATCGCGACGGCAGGTCTTGAGGAAACGATCCGGGCCGAGAACGTCCCGGTGGAAGGCTATGTGGCGCTTGCCAACGCCTTCGATCGGGCGAAATCTCAATCAAGATAGCTGGCCAGCTCCGAAATTTCAGGATGTGGGGATTGCCACATGGGCTGCGGCAATCCCCGGAGACACTACCTTGCTAGCGGTTGCGCATATGATGCATCCAAGACCGCAAGGCATGCGGTGGCAACTTCACGTCCTTTCACATCGAAATGACTGGCGAAGAAGTCGCGATGCGTGTCGTGCTCGTGAAAGTGCTGGGGCGTCAGCACGGCGGAGAGGACAGGAACGTCCGTATCGAGCTGAACGCGCATGAGACCGGAAATGACCGCATCGGCGACGAACTCATGTCGATATATTCCGCCATCCACGACAAACCCCGAGGCGACGACGGCGCGATAGCGATCACTCTCCGCGAGCCGTTTGGCCAGCAAGGGGATCTCGAATGCCCCCGACACCTCATAAAGATCGATCGAGAGGCGATTGACGCCTCCCTCTCCCATCGCATCGAGAAAGGCATCCCGGCAGCGGTCGACGATATCCTTGTGCCAGGAGGATTGAACGAATGCGATTCGTGATCGAAGCAGATCCGTTCCTTCGAAGCGTTCGAGCTGTTCTGTAAGCTGATTCATGTTGGCTTCCTTGTCTGACCTGGACATGAATCAGGGCATGCGGAAGCGACGATTGCCCGCAAATGCATGCGGCATCGCAACAACCGATCTCTTTCATCCGGACTATGACCGTCGGCTTCGGATTCACACCGAATCTGCTGACCTCCTCATCTGAGATGAGGAGCGCTCGCGGGCTTATGGGCCAAGGCTCATTTACCGCCGGTGGGGACTTTCACCCCGCCCTGAGATCATCACTCGCCTCATTGGCGAGCATGTGCAGATTAGGTTGCGGTGACGTTTCCCGCAATATCCGAATGGAACGCCCGCGACGGTACATCGGCAGTCGCGCCCGGAATGGACCTATGATTTCGGAATCGAAGGGTGCGTCGGGTTCATCGCCCGTGCGTTGCGGACATGGCCGCAATCTACTCCACCGGTGCCGCCAGCAACTCGTCGATGAAGCCTCCGAGTTCCACCTGACGCTCGCGGCGCAGGCGTTCGGAGGCGAGGATCGATTTCAGGTCGCTGAAGGTGCGGTCGAGATCGTCGTTGACGAGCACGTAATCGTAGGAAGCCCATTGGGCTATCTCGTCGCGGGCATTGCGCAGACGCCGGGCGATGACCTCCGGCGTATCCTCGGCGCGACGTTCCAGTCTCGCCTTCAACTCGGCCATGGAAGGCGGCAGGATGAAGACGCTCACCACGTCGGAGCGCATCTTCTCGACAATCTGCTTGGTGCCCTGCCAATCGATATCGAACATCACGTCTTCGCCGCGGGCGAGAGCCTGCTCCACGGGCTTGCGCGGCGTGCCGTAATAATTGCCGTGCACCTGGGCCCATTCGAGAAGGTCGCCCCGATCCCGCATCTCCTCGAAATCGCCGACGTTCTCAATGAAGGTGTAATGCACCCCGTTGATCTCGGAGGGGCGCTTGTGGCGCGTCGTGACGGAGATCGACAGGCGGATCCCGCGATCCTCGCGCACGAGGTTGCGCGTCAGGGTCGATTTACCCGCGCCCGAGGGCGAGGACAGGATCAGGAGAAGGCCGCGCCGCTTCAATTCAACCACACCCGTCTCCATCAGAGCATGATTCGGAAAAGTGGAATTCGGTTTTCCGAAAAAATCATGCGATATCAAAAACTCAGAATTCGATCATGTCTCCTCGAGACATGATCGAATTCTATTCTACGTTCTGAACCTGCTCGCGGAACTGCTCGATCACGGCCTTCAGTTCAAGCCCGATCCGCGACAGGGAAACATCATTTGCCTTCGCGCAGAGGGTATTGGCCTCGCGCCCGAATTCCTGCGCCAGGAAATCGAGCCGCCGTCCCACCGCGCCGCCCTCATCGAGCAGGCCGCGTGCGGCCTCCACATGGGCGTAGAGACGGTCGAGCTCTTCCCGGATATCGGCGCGGGCCGCGATCAGCACCGCCTCCTGATGCAGGCGCGCGGGATCGAGCGTCGACCTACCTTCGAGGAGCTGGGCAATCTGCGTTTCAAGACGCACCCGGATCGCCTCAGACCGGCGGGCGGGAGCAGCCTCGGCCTCGCCGATCAATCCGGAAATCAGATCGAGCTGCTGGCGCAGGACAGCAGCGAGCGCCTGCCCTTCCTTGAGCCGGGCCCCCTTCAATGCCTCGATCAGCGGCATGAGGCCGGCCTTCAGGGCCGGGACGAGTTCCTCGTCCTGCCCCGGCTCGGTGCCGCCTTCGTCGATCTCGACGACGCCGCGAATCGAGAGCAGGCCATCGAGCGAGGCGGGCTTTACCGTGTCTGGAAGCGCAAGATCGCCGATGGCGGCGAGAAGGGATTGCAGCACATCCTGATTGACCCGCAGCTTCGGCGCGGAGGAGGTTCTCGTGAGGGTTAGGTTCAGTTGCCCCTGACCACGCGTGAGGGCCTTGAGAATCTGACTCCTCGCCTCTTCCCCGACCGCGTCGAGGCCCGACGGGGTTCGCACGCGCACCTCGAGCCCGCGACCGTTCACGGTCTTGATTTCCCAGGCCCATTGATACGGACCTGTGACGCCGGCCTCACGGGCGAAGCCGGTCATGCTCGCAATCGACATGCGGTGAACCTCGGGCGGATTGAAAACCGGCGCGACCATAATCTTCGTCGCGCCGCGCCACAAGCAGCCGGACCGTTAAAGCGCATTCCGACGTCATCGAACCGGAATGCGCTTTAGGGAAACTTTCAATTGCCGCATTCTCTGAGGCAAAAACGGCTCGAATGCTTCAGGGCTGGCTTAAGGTGGGGACGTTCTTGGCGGAGTTCAGATCGTAGGATTTGTTCTTGAGCGGATCCTTGTCGGTACCTTCGCTGGCATCGAAAGCACGGCTGCGCTTGCCGGTCGCCGCCCCGGGGCCGGCAGGCGCAAGCTGGCCGCGCAGATCCGCATCGGGATCGGCCCGGTCGACGTCCGAGTCGGTCGCGCGGGTTTTCTCGATCTGCCGCCACCGGGTGACGTTGCGTTGGTGCTGCTCGTAGCTTTCAGCGAAAGCATGGCCGCCCGAACCGTCGGCGACGAAATACAGGTCCTTGGTCCGTGAAGGATTGGCGACAGCCTCCATTGCCGCACGGCCGGGATTGGCGATGGGGCCAGGGGGAAGCCCCTCGATCACGTAAGTGTTGTAGGGCGTCGCGGCCTCGATCTCGTTCCTCATGATGCCGCGTCCAAGCGTGCCTTTGCCGCCGACGAGCCCATAAACGATGGTCGGATCGGATTGCAGCTTCATGCGCTTCATGAGGCGGTTGATGAAAACGCCGGCCACGCGGGTGCGCTCGTCGGCGCGGCCGGTTTCCTTCTCGACGATGGAGGCGAGAATCACCAGCTCCTGAGCCGTCTTGACCGGCAGTTCCGGCGAACGGCGCTGCCAGATCTGACTCAGGGCCTGGCGATGGGCCGCCTGCATGGAGCTGATGATCTGTTGGCGTGTGGTGCCGCGCTCGAACTTGTAGGTATCGGGAAGAAGCGTTCCTTCCCGCGGGGTCTCAGCCACGTCGCCGGTCAGGACCTCGTTCTCGTAGAGGCGGGAGAGGATCTGCTCACTCGTGAGACCTTCTGGAATCATGACGGAATGCAGAATCGCCTTGCCCTGGACGAGAGTGTCGATCGCCTCCGCGACGCTCGTCCCGGCCTTGAACTGAAACTCGCCGGCCTTGAGCTGACCGCGCTGCCGGTTGACGAGGGCATAGACCTCGAACAGCAGCGGCTGGTTGATGACGCCCTCTTGCTTCAGGATATCCGCGATCTCGTTCGTGCCGGTATTGCGCGGAATGAGAACAACCTTGTCCTCCTGCAACGGCCCCTTGGCCGTCACCTCGCGCTCCACCATGCCGTATCCGAAGATCAGGGCGATGGCGAGGGCGATGAATAGGGTCATGAGACCGCTGAAGATGGACAGCATGCCCCCCCTCTTGCGGCGCAGCCGGGGCGGGGGCGGCGGGGCCGCCATCGGCTTGATCGCCTCGCTCGGCGAGCGCGGCGCGACACGCGGCTGCTGCTCGTCCTGGGACGGCATGTCAGCGGGAGGAGTCTGCTTTTTTCTGCCGAACATCACGTCGCTTTTCTGGTGCCCGCCGGCGGTCTCCCGGCCCATTGAACACCCTAATGGGGATTATGGCGAAAAGCCGTAACGCGCCGCCACGCAAATCAGGATGCGCGACGGAAAATCAACGAAGCGTTGGTGCCGCCGAACCCGAACGAGTTCGAGAGTGCCACATTGATCTCCTTCGTCTTCGCCTTGTGCGGAACGAGGTCGATGGCCGTTTCGACGGAGGGATTGTCAAGGTTGAGCGTCGGCGGAACGATTCCGTCGCGCATCGCCAGGATCGAGAAGATCGCCTCGACCGCGCCGGCGGCGCCGAGAAGATGGCCGATGGCCGACTTGGTGGACGACATGGACAGCTTGCCGGCGGCATTGCCGACGATGCGCTCCACCGCCTTCAGCTCAAGCTCGTCGCCGAGAGGCGTCGAAGTGCCGTGGGCGTTGATATAGTCGATCTCCGAGGCCGATATGCCGGCCCGCTTGATCGCTGCCGCCATGCAGCGATAGGCGCCGTCGCCATCCTCGGAGGGGGACGTGATGTGATAGGCGTCGCCCGACAGGCCGTAGCCGATGACTTCGGCATAGATCTTGGCGCCGCGCGCCTTGGCGTGCTCGTATTCCTCGAGCACGACGACACCCGCGCCCTCGCCCATGACGAAGCCGTCACGGTCCTTGTCGTAGGGGCGCGAGGCTCTGGTCGGATCGTCGTTGAAATTCGTGGAGAGCGCCCGGCAGGCCGCGAACCCGGCAATAGACAGGCGGTTGATCGGCGATTCCGTGCCGCCCGCCACCATCACCTCGGCATCGCCCAGCGCGATCAGCCGCGCCGCATCGCCGATGGCGTGCGAGCCCGTGGAACAGGCGGTGACGACCGCGTTGTTGGGGCCCTTGAGCCCATGCGCGATCGAAACGTAGCCGCCCGCCAAGTTGATCAAGCGACCGGGAATGAAGAAGGGCGAGATGCGGCGCGGGCCGCGTTCGATCAGGGTCTGGGAGGCCTCGTAGATGCCGCCGATGCCGCCGATGCCCGAGCCGATCAGCACGCCGGAGGCGCATTGATCCTCGTAAGTTGTCGGCTTCCAGCCCGCATCGTCGAGAGCCTGGGTCGCCGCCGACATGGCATAGACGATAAAGGGATCGACCTTGCGCTGCTCCTTCGGCTCCATCCACTGGTCGGGATTGAAGGTGCCGTCGGAACCGTCGCCGGTAGGAAGCTGGCAGGCGATCTGGCAGGCGAGATCGTCGATTTCGAAACCTTCGATCCTTTTGGCGCCGCTCTGACCGTTAAGGATGCGAGACCATGTCGGCTCTACACCGCAGCCGAGCGGCGTGACCATGCCAAGACCTGTGACGACAACCCGCCTCATACTAATTCCTGCCGTTAAAATAAAACTTGGGCGCCGAACGGAGTCGTCCGGCGCCCGACGGCTCTTTAGGCCGCATTCTTCTCAAGGAAGCGGATGGCGTCGCCGACCGTGACGATGGTCTCGGCCGCGTCGTCCGGGATCTCGACGTTGAACTCCTCCTCGAACGCCATGACGAGCTCGACGGTGTCAAGGCTGTCGGCGCCCAGGTCGTCGATGAAGTTGGCATTGTCGGTCACCTTATCGGCCTCGACGCCCAGGTGCTCGACAACGATCTTCTTCACGCGATCAGCGACGTCACTCATCGTTTTTTCCTCAGTGGCTGCCGCCTCAGGATTTGGGCGGATTAAAATTGAAACTCAGATCAGCTGCTCAGCTGGTAACGCTGAAACGGCCGCCTTGCGCCGTGCAAAGCCGCATTTTTCAGCGCCGGTCAACCCCTCCGACCCGAACGAGCCCATGATTAACACAAGCTTATCCTCTATGGCGAGGGGTTCGCAGATACTCCCAAATAGATTCCGGCTCCGCCTCTAAAGGCTTCTAGAACATAGCCATTCCGCCATTCACGTGAAGGGTGTGACCCGTCACGTAGCCGGCTTCGGACGACGCAAGATAAACGACGGACGACGCAATTTCATCACCCTGACCGAGCCGTGCCATGGGAATCGTGCCCAGGATCGCATCCTTCTGCTTATCGTTGAGCGCATCGGTCATGGGAGATTCGATAAAACCCGGCGCGACGCAGTTCACCGTGATATTGCGGCTCGCCACCTCGGCCGCAAGAGCCTTGGTCATGCCGATCAGGCCGGCCTTCGAAGCGGCATAGTTACCCTGTCCCGGATTGCCCGTGGAGCCCACGACCGAGCCGATATTGACGATGCGGCCGTAGCGGCGGCGCATCATGCCCTTCACGGCTGCGCGGGAAAGGCGGAAGGCGGCGGTGAGGTTGACGGCGATGACCGTGTCCCATTCCTCGTCCTTCATGCGCATGAAAAGGTTGTCGCGGGTCACGCCAGCGTTGTTGACCAGGATGTCGAGCCCTTCCATGGCGGTCTCTGCCGCCGGGACGAGCGCCTCGACCGAATCCTTGTCGGAGAGATTCGCCTCGACCACATGGACCCGGTCGCCGAGCGACGCGGCCAGCTCGTCGAGCGCGCTGCGGCGGGTGCCGGAAAGGGTCACGGTCGCGCCCCGCTCATGAAGAGCGCGGGCGATGGCGCCACCGATTCCGCCGGTGGCGCCGGTGACGAGAGCCTTGCGGCCGGAAAGATCGAACATGCCGGGGTCTCCTTACCCTTGCAGAGAAGCTTTGAAGGCCGCCACGTCTTCGGGCGTGCCGATGGCGGAGCCGGTGGCACCCGCCGCGATGCGTTTGACGAGTCCGGTCAGGACCTTGCCGGACCCGACCTCATAGAACGATTCAACCCCTTGAGACGCCATGTAAGCGACGCTCTCGCGCCAGCGCACGGTGCCCGTGACCTGCCGGACGAGGCCGTCGCGGATCGCCGCCGGGTCGGTGACGAGTCCCGCCGTCACATTCGCCACCAGCGGCACGGCGGGGGTATTGACCGTCACCTTGGCCAAAGCTTCGCGCATCGCCTCGGCGGCCGGAGCCATGAGCGCGCTGTGGAAGGGGGCGGAGACATTGAGCATCACCGCGCGCTTTGCGCCCTTGCCTTGCGCGATAACCACGGCCCGCTCCACCGCTGCCTTGTGGCCGGAGACCACGACCTGCGCGCCGCCATTGTCGTTGGCCGCGTCGCAAACCTCTCCCTGAGCCGCCTCGCGGGCGATCTCGAGGGCCGCGTCGTATTCGAGGCCCAGGAGGGCCGCCATCGCGCCCTGCCCCACCGGCACCGCGTTCTGCATGGCATTGCCGCGAATCCGCAGCAGGCGGGCCGTATCACCGATGGATAGGCTGCCGGCGGCGGCCAGGGCCGAATATTCGCCCAGCGAATGGCCCGCGACGAAGGCGGCATGCTTCTTCAGGTCCAGACCGGCCTCGGCCTCCAGGACCCGCATCGCGGCCAAGCTCACCGCCATCAGGGCCGGCTGGGTATTGGCGGTCAGCGTCAGGTCGTCCGCCGGGCCTTCCCACATCAGAGTGGAGAGCTTCTGCGAAAGCGCATCATCCACCTCGTCGAAAACCGCCTTGGCCTGCGGAAAAGCCTCCGCCAGGGCCTTGCCCATGCCGACCGACTGACTTCCCTGTCCCGGGAAGATGAACGCGCGCTTCATAGGGACCCGCCCTTTATTTGATAAAACTGGGCGGGACTCGCATCGTCAAAGGCGCAAGTCAAGCTTGGACAAGCGGTTTCGACACCGCCTATCCCCTTGTTTTCTTGAGCTAACCGGTGTAACGAGCCCGTTCCGATATTCCCCGAACCTCAAGAAGGAGCCTCTTCATGGCTCGTGTGACCGTCGAAGACTGCATCGACAAGGTCGACAACCGGTTTGAGCTCGTGCTGCTGGCCAGCCATCGCGCCCGCCTGATTTCCTCGGGTTCGCCGCTCACGATCGACCGCGACCGCGACAAAAACCCCGTCGTGGCTCTCCGCGAAATCGCGGACGAGACCATCGCTCCCGACGACCTGAAGGAGCAGCTCATCCACTCGATGCAGAAATACGTCGAGGTGGACGAGCCGGAGGCCGAGGCCGTTCCGCTTCTCGGCAACACCGCCGCTGCCGCAACGGCCGTCGCCCGTGGTGACAACGACACGGACGTGCAGTTCGACCGCATGAGCGAAGAAGACCTGCTCCGCGGCCTCGAAGGCCTCGTCCCCCCGAGCAGCAGCGCGGACGACGACGACCGCGAATAGGCTTCGCGGACAAGAAAATTTTTGAAAAGCCCGGCCCTGCGCCGGGCTTTTTTCATGATCGGTCTGTTTGGCGCCGACGGAAGCCTTGCGGTCTGCAACCCTTCCACAATATCCTTTTAACTTCAGCCAGCTACATCGAAAGAAAAGGAGATGGCCGCCTAATGATGCGCCAATATGAACTTGTCGAGCGGGTCAAGCGCTACAACCCCTCGGCCGATGAGGCGCTTCTCAACCGCGCTTACGTGTATGCCATGATGGCTCATGGCAACCAGAAGCGCGCATCCGGCGATCTGTTCTTCGGCCATCCCCTTGAAGTTGCCGCCATTCTGACGGATCTCAAGCTCGACGACGCCACTATCGCGGCGGCGGTTCTCCACGACACGGTCGAGGATACCCAGGCGACGCTGGAGGAGATCAACAAGACCTTCGGGCCCCAGATCGGAGCCCTTGTCGACGGGCTGACCAAGCTCAAGCGCCTCGACCTCGTATCGAAACAGGCGGCCCAAGGCGAGAATTTCCGCAAGCTGCTGCTCGCCATCGCCGATGACGTGCGGGTTCTCCTGGTCAAGCTCGCCGACCGCCTGCACAACATGCGCACCCTCCAGTTCATGCCGTCAGAGAAGCGCAAGCGCATTGCCGAGGAAACCCTCGACATCTATGCCCCGCTCGCCGGGCGCATGGGCATCCAGGAAATGCGCGAGGAGCTGGAGGATCTGGCCTTCCATAACCTCGATCCGGAAGCCCATGAGGCGATCAGCCGGCATCTGCGGGAGGTGACCGCCAAAGCCGAGAAGCTGGTCGATGAAATCGAGCGCGACCTTACCGCCAAGCTGAAGGCGCAGGGGATCGAGGCCACGGTGACGGGCCGGCAGAAGCGGCCCTACTCGATCTGGCGCAAGATGGAGCGCAAGTCGGTCTCCTTCGAGCAACTTTCCGACATTTTCGGCTTCCGGGTCATCGTCGGCAGCGTCGACGAGGCCTATCGGGCGCTCGGCGTCGTCCATACCAGCTGGCCCATGGTGCCGGGGCGCTACAAGGACTACATCTCGACCCCGAAGCAGAACGATTACCGCTCCATCCACACCACCGTGATCGGCCCGGGCCGCCAGCGCGTCGAGCTGCAGATCCGCACCAAGGAGATGGACGAGGTCGCGGAATACGGCATCGCCGCGCATGCCCTCTACAAGGAGGGCGTCAACGACAATTCCCGCCTCGCCACCGAGAGCCGCGCCTATCAATGGCTGCGCCGCACCGTCGACCTTCTGGCCGAGGGCGACACGCCGGAGGAGTTTCTCGAACATACGAAGCTCGAACTCTTCCACGATCAGGTGTTCTGCTTCACGCCGAAGGGCCGCCTCATCGCCCTTCCGCGCGGGGCGACGCCCATCGACTTCGCTTATGCGGTGCACACGGATGTCGGCAACACGGCGGTGGGCTGCAAGATCAACGGCCGGATGTCTCCGCTTCTGACCGAACTCCAGAACGGCGACGAGGTGGAGATCGTCCGCGCCGAGGGCCAGACGCCGCCCGCCGCATGGGAAACGCTGGTGGTGACGGGCAAGGCCCGCGCCTCCATCCGACGCGCGACCCGCGCCGCCGTGCGCCAGCAATATATGGGGCTCGGCCGGCAGATCCTGGAGCGGGCCTTCGAGCGTGCCCGCCGCATATTCTCCGACGAGAAGCTGAAAGGTGCCCTGCCCCGTCTGGCGCGGGCCTCCATCGAGGATGTCTTGGCCGCCGTCGGCCGGGGCGAGATGTTCTCGGGCGATGTGGTGCGGGCCGTTTATCCCGACTACAAGGAAGAGCGGCGCGCGGGCACCGGAGATGGCGCGGCCGCCGCACAACCAGGGAAAAAGCCCGATGGCCCGCCGCCGGAGAAAGGCTCCGGAGACCAGGGACCCGGCGCGATCCCGATCCGCGGTCTCAATGCCGACATGCCGGTGCGCTTCGCGCCGGAAGGCGGCGCGGTGCCCGGAGACCGGATCGTCGGCATTCTGACGCCCGGAGAAGGGGTGACAATCTACCCGATCCAGTCGCCCTCCCTTGCCGCCTTTGACAACGAACCCGATCGCTGGATCGACGTGCGCTGGGACGTGGAGCCGGACGATCCGCAGCGCTTCCCCGCGCGCATCAAGCTGCAATCGATCAACGAGCCAGGCTCCCTGGCGCAGATCACGCAGGTCATCGCCGACCATGACGGCAATATCGACAACGTGGCGATGAAGCGACGGACCCAGGACTTCACGGATATCACCATCGATCTCGCCGTCTGGGATCTGAAACATCTCAACGCCATCATCGCGGAGCTGCGCGCCAAGCGCGTGGTCAGCCGCGTCGACCGGGTCAACGGATAGGACATCAGGATCATCATGAAGACGAAGCCTCGCATCGCCATCATCCTCGGCGAGAACACCAGCGCGGGCGGTGCCCGCTACGACATGTCGAAGGCGTATTTCAACGCCATCCGGCGGGCCGGCGGCCTGCCCTTCGGCATTCCTTATATGGAGGATCTGGTGGCCCCGGTCGCGGACGAGTTCGATGGGTTCGTCAGCGTCGGCGGCCGGATCAACTTTCCCGAAGACTGGTACGTGGACGGCGACTGCTCGAAATTCCCCCTCTCCGACCGGCTTGCCGTCGACCGCGCGCTGATGAAGGGCTTTCTCGAGCGGGACAAGCCTGTCCTCGGCATCTGCAACGGCATGCAGATGCTCGCCTGCCTCCATGGCTGCCGCATGGTGTCCGACATCCGGTCCTACCGGCCCGACATTCTCCATCACGACCAGGACGATGCCCTGCATCCGGCGGATATCGCACCCGGCACGGCCCTGTCGCGGATCATGGGCGTCGCGCGTTTCGACGTGAATACCTTCCACCGGGAAGCCGTGGTCGAACTCTCCGACAAGGTCGTCGCCAGCGCCCATGCACCCGACGGCGTCGTGGAGGCCATCGAGGTCCCCGCCTACCGTTTCGCCATCGGCCTGCAATGGCACCCGGAAGCCATGGCCTCGACCGACCATCCGGGACACCGGGTTTTCGAGGCGTTCGTGGAAGAGGCGGGCAGAAATCCCTGACGGAGTTGCTGGCTCGATTCCACCTCGGGTGAGCGGGCCGCTTCCCGCTCTCGTCCCATCGGCTCTGAGGACAACGCGTCACAGGTGGCGAAGGCATGTCGATCGCGATTGCACTTACCCAACGAAAGGTGATAAGCGTTCCTCAATTCGACAGGGGTGCTCCGTAAGGCCGGGGCTGAGATGGTGGCGCGAAGCTGCCGGACCCTCAAGCTGATCTGGGTAATACCAGCGGAGCGAGGCGACCATGTTTTCCGGCGCACAGATTTCCCTTTATCCGATGACGGACGATTTCGTCCGCGTCATCCTCGATGCCATCGGCGCACTCGAGCCTTACCGGCCCGCATTCCGGATCGAGACCGACGATATTTCCACCCTCCTCGTCGGGCCGCCGGACCAGCTCTTTCCCGCCATGCGCGATCTCTTCGTGGCGGCGGCTGGCAGCGGAACGCATTGCGTCCTCGCAGCCACCGTCTCGCGCGGCTGTCCGGGCGAGCCCGACGATCCGATCTGCACACCCGCCAATGCGGCCGGCCATGGCAAATCCCTCGAAGAGCGGATCGCCGATGCAGTCGCACATGTGGCGACAGCTCCCAAGACCGGCCGGATCGTCGCCGCGCAATTCTCGCTCTATCCCCTCGGCGACGGCCACCACATGGACGAGATCTACGGCTGCATCGATTTCCTGAAGCAGTCCGGCGTCTTCGACAGATCGAAGAATTTCTGCACCAAGCTGCGCGGGGATGCGGGCCAGGTCTTCGCGACGCTGAGCGAGGCCTTTCTGCGCTTCGGCGCGCCGGCAGGCCACGTCGCGCTCGACATGAAGGTCTCGGCCAACAGCCCGACCGCCGCCGCGTAAGCCTACTCGTCATTCGCCTATAAAACCTGGAGGAATCGCATGTCTTTCCATCAAGGCTGGACTCTGAAGGAAACCCTCATCGTCACCGTGCTCGGCGCGGTTTTCGCCGTGCTGTATCTGGCCTGGGTGCAGGTCTGGCTGATCGCGCAGGCGGTCTTCGGCTCGCTCACCATGGATGTGGTGATGGGCTTCTGGTTCGTCGCCTCCATCGTGGCGGCGGCGATCGTCCGCAAGCCGGGCGTCGCGTTTGCGTCCGAGGTTCTGGCCGCGGCCGTGGAGATCCTGCTCGGCAGCCCAGGCGGGTTGCTGCTGTTGCTGTCCGGCGCGATTCAGGGCGCAGGCGCGGAAGCCGTCTTCGCCGCAACCCGTTGGCGGAACTATTCCCTGCCGGTCCTGATGGCGGCCGGCGTCGGCGCGGCTGTCTTCTCGTTCGCCTATACCTGGATCCGCTTCGATTACGGTTCGTTGCAGCCGACCGTGCTCATCGCCATGTTCGTTCTGCGCTGCCTGAGCGGCGCCGTGCTGGGCGGCTGGCTCGGCCATGTAATCGTGGAAGCGCTCTACAAAACCGGCGCCCTCGCGGGCCTCGCGATCGATCATGACAAGCGATCCGCCATTGCCTGAGACCTCATCCGCCGCGGAATGGCGCGGCGTCCGGGTCCAATATCCGTTCGCGAAGCGCGAGGCGGTGGGGCCGGTCGATCTCGAGATCCGCCGAGGAGAGAGGGTTCTCCTCCTCGGACCATCGGGCTCCGGCAAATCCACACTCCTGCTGACCCTGACGGGATTGATTCCGCAGAGCATCCCCGCCGAGGTCGACGGGCGGATCGGCATTTTCGGAATCGATGCGCAGGCGCGAAAACCATGGGCGTGGGCCGCGCATGTGGCGCAATATTTCCAGGATGCGGACCAGACCCTCTGCGGCATGCGCGTCGAGGATGAGATCGCTTTCGCTCTCGAAAACCGCGCGCTGCCGCCGGAGGCCATCGAGGAAGCCGTCACGCGAGCCATGCAACGCGTCGGCTTGCCGGACAGCTGGCGCAAGCGGCGTTCGTTGACGCTTTCGGGTGGCGAGCGCCAGCTCGCGGCTCTCGCGGCGACACTCGTGCAGGATGCGCCGCTTTTCGTCGCCGACGAACCGACGGCGCATCTGGCGCCGGAAGCGGCAAGCCGCCTTCATGCGCTACTGACGAAGACCGACCCGGATCACTGCATCCTGATCGTCGACCACAGGCTCGACGGGTTGATCCATGCGATCGACCGCATGGTTGTTTTAAGCAGGGACGGCACGATCATCGCGGAGGGACATCCGCGTGCGGTCTTTCGCGAGAAACGCGAATTGCTCGCATCCCTCGGCATCTGGTGTCCCGCATCGAGCGCACTCGATGCAGCATTGGCGGAAGCGGGCGTCGCGCCACCCATCGCCCCTCTCTCCGTGTCGGAAGCTCTCGGGCATCTCGATCCTGCCTCGGCTTCGCACGAAGAGATCGAGAGAGCCCGGCCCGCCGTCGCGGCGTTCATCGCGGCACGGTCGGCCCGGCCTGTACCGGTCGAGAATGCGCGCGTTGTGGCGCGCCTCACAGGCGCCGATTGCGCGCCATTCCTGGGCCCCACGGTTTTACACAACATCGATCTTGCCATCCATGAAGGGGAAATCCTCGGCATCCTGGGCGCGAACGGCGCGGGCAAGTCGACGCTCGGTGCCTGCCTTGCGGGCGTTCTGACACTGAAAGGCGGTAAGAGAAGCGGCGCGCCCGGCGGCCTCGCCTTCCAGCGTCCCGAGAACCAGTTCGTCGCGGGCACGGTCCGCGAGGAAATGCTCACCGCCCTGCCGAAACGAATGACTGACGACGAGAAGCTCCGCCGCGTGGCGGACACCCTGGCGACATGGGGACTGACGAGCTTCGAGGATCGTCACCCGTTCGAACTCTCGCAGGGCCAGAAGCGGCGGCTGGCCCTGGCGACGCTCACGATCGGCGAAAACTGGCCGCTGCTCGTTCTGGACGAGCCGATGGCGGGGCTCGATGCTCATGGCGCGTCCACCCTGGCGGCGGAAATCTCGGCGCTGCGCCGGAAGGGCCGCGCCATCGCCATCATCTCCCATGACATGGACCTCGCCCTGCAGCTCTGCACCCGCTGCATCGTCGTCGGCGAGGGACGTCTCCTGGCCGATGGACCAACGGAAACGCTCCTGAGCGATCCTCAACTCCTCAAGCGGGCAGGATTGGCGGAGCCGTCCTGCGCTCCGGCGCGGAGATGGTTGCAGCAGGTGGCGGGATGCTGAAGACGCTCAACCCGATCACCAAGCTTATCGTCTGCATCGTCTGGCTTGCAGCGGCGGTGCTGGTCTTCGATGCGCGTTTCCAGGTCGCCTGCATCCTGATCCCGGCGCTCGCGCTCATCGTCTTCAACCGCACCCCTCCACTGCTCCTTCTCGCTCTCATGGTGCCGTTCGCCCTGTTCGGCTTCGGCTTTCTCACGACCTCCCTGCTTTTTCGCCGGGAGAGCGATTTCGCTCTACGCATGGCGGGAGAATCCCTGTTCGCCACGCCTGCCTTTTCGGCCGGCATCACGTTGTTCCTGCGCGCTATCGCCTGCGGCATGATCTCCATCTTCTTCGCGCTCACGACCGATCCTGGCGCGGCGATCCGGGCCTTCATGGTCTATGGCAAGCTGCCGGCGCGGATCGGCTACTCGCTCTTTGCAGCGATGCAGCTCGTGCCCGATCTTGCATCGGAAGCGCAACAGATGCGTCTTGCCCGCGCCATGAAATCAGGCCGACCGCCACGACGGATTCCCAGCCCCGTCGGGCTGTTCGGCCTCGTGATCCCCCTGCTCGCCTTTGCGATCCGCCGAGCGGGGCGCACGGCCATCGCCATGGAGGCGCGCGGCCTTTCCCCCGACGCGCCGCGCACCGTCCTGAACGTGCCGGGATTTGGCCACGGCGACCTCGTGTTCGTTCTCATCGCCATCGGCATGATCGCAATCTGCGGCCTTGCTGTCGGCATGACCCGGATGTGAAGAACGGAAACTTGGGCTGACGGCCGCTTTTAAATCCCTTGACCAGCCGGAATCGTAGTAAGATCCGGCAGGATTTCCCTCGGCGGGCCTGAGAAAATTCCTGTCCGAGGGCAAGCTTGAACTGCCTTGACGGTACAGGCGAGGAGAGCGCTATGACCAGCGCTACGATGAACGGCATCGATGTCGTCCGCCCCCGGAAGCCCTGGTACAGGCTGCTCTATGTCCAGGTTCTCATCGCCATCGTGATCGGCGCCATCATCGGGTGGCTCTTCCCGGATTTCGCCAGGAACGACTGGATCAAGGCTCTCGGCGACGGCTTCATCAAGCTGATCCGGATGGTGATCGCCCCCATCATCTTCTGCACGGTGGTCTCCGGCATCGCCCATATCCAGGACGCCAGGAAGGTCGGGCGCGTCGGGGTCAAGGCGCTGGTCTATTTCGAAGTCGTTTCGACTTTCGCGTTGATCATCGGCCTCCTTATCGGCAACCTGGTGAAGCCCGGCGCAGGGCTCGCCGCCAAGCCGGACCCGGCCGCCGTCGCAGGCTATCTCAAGCAGGCGAGCGAGCAAAAGCCGGTCGATTTCATCCTGCACATCATCCCGGACAGCGTCGTAGGCGCTTTCGCGCAGGGCGACATCCTTCAGGTGCTTCTGTTCGCCATCCTGTTCGGCTTCGCGGTGCTTGCCCTCGGCAAGCGCGCCGGCGCACTCCCTGGGCTCATCGACGAGACGGCCCACGCCATGTTCGGTGTCATCGCCATCGTCATGAAAGCCGCCCCGCTCGGCGCCTTTGGCGCCATGGCCTACACGATCGGACGTTTCGGGCCGCAGGCGCTCGGCAACCTGCTCGGCCTGATCGCGACCTTCTATTTCACGGCAGCCTTATTCGTCGTCGTGGTCCTCGGGCTCATCGCGCGGATCGTCGGGTTCAGCATCTTCAAATTCCTCGCCTACATCAAGGACGAGCTCCTGATTGTCCTCGGCACGAGTTCGTCCGAGAGCGCCCTGCCGCAGCTGATGGAAAAACTCGAACGGCTCGGGTGTTCGAAGTCGGTGGTCGGCCTCGTCGTACCAACGGGCTATTCCTTCAACCTCGACGGCACGAACATCTACATGACCCTGGCCACCCTGTTC
This sequence comes from Microvirga sp. 2TAF3, assembly GCF_052114965.1. Lineage (NCBI taxonomy): Bacteria > Pseudomonadati > Pseudomonadota > Alphaproteobacteria > Hyphomicrobiales > Methylobacteriaceae > Microvirga > Microvirga sp. 2TAF3. Next base: position 179,927 of record NZ_JBFRFT010000004.1, read on the forward strand.
ATCGCGCAGGCCCTGGGCTTCGATCTGACGCTCAAACAGCAGATCGTCATTCTCCTGGTCGCCCTGCTCACTTCGAAGGGGGCGAGCGGCGTCACGGGAGCGGGTTTCATCACGCTCGCCGCGACGCTGGCGGTGGTCAGCCCGACGCTCGTGCCCGGCATGGCCATCGTGCTCGGCATCGACAAGTTCATGAGCGAGGTCCGCGCCCTGACCAACATCATCGGCAACGGCGTCGCCACCATCGTCGTATCGGCGTGGGAGGGCGAGCTCGACCGCGATAAGCTCAACGCGGGCCTCGGTCGGCAGATCGATACCTCCGATATCGAAACGGCCATCACCACGGACTGAGAAGCCCCGGAGGCCGCGCAACGATACGGCGCTTCGCCTCGCTATGGAGCTTTAAGTCTGCTGCTGGCGCATCGTGCGGAAAAGTGGCCCCGGTTTTCCGCGTGGACGATGCGCCGCTTATAGGGTTGAGCATCGGACCCAAAAGTGGACTCCGCTTTTGGGTCCGATGCTCTAGCCCCTTGCCTCCCGCCATCGCGCCTGCCAAACAGCGCCCGTGCAGGAGAAACAGCCCATGACCCCCAACGACGTTCTCGACGAATTCCGCTCCGCAGGCGCTCTGCTGGAGGGGCATTTCATCCTCTCGTCGGGACTGCACAGCCCGGTCTTCCTGCAGAAAATGTTCGTGTTCCAGGATCCGGCCCGCACCGAACGGGTCTGCCGGGCCCTCGCGGAGAAGATCACGAAGGTCTATGGGCCGGTCGATTACGTCGTCTCACCTGCCGTCGGCGGCATCGTGCCCGGTTACGAGACGGCCCGGCACCTGGGCTGCAAGGCGATCTTCGTCGAGCGCGAGAACGGGGCTTTCGTCCTGCGGCGGGGCTTCACGATCCCGGAAGGGGCTCGCGTCGTGATGGTGGAGGATATCGTGACGACGGGACTCTCCTCCCGCGAATGCCTGGCCGCCTTGCGCGAGCATCCGGGCAATGTCCTCGGCGCCGCCTGCCTGATCGACCGTTCCGGCGGCAAGGCCGATCTGGGTGCTCCCTTGGTTTCCTTGGTCCAGCTCGACATTCCGGCCTACCCGGCCGATCAGCTGCCGCCTGACCTTGCAGCGATTCCCGCCACCAAGCCCGGAAGTCGTAATCTTACAACATAAAGAATTGATGATTCCGTTGTTCGGAATTAAGGCTTTTTTAAAGCATTAACTTGACACGAAGAAGCCACAACGCTTTACTATGCTTGATTAAGTTTTTTTACTCGTCTGATGGGTTTTTAGAACAGCCTGTTTCCAGGCACGTCGCAAATAAGTCGCGTAATTGTATTTCGAGCGCGAATAATTTTGATGTCGCTTTGTTGAACAAGTTGTTTTCAGAGGCCCAGCCGGATCAAGCAAGAGAATAGTGATGGCAGGCCAGCAACGGATCGCGCTCTTCATTGATGGAGCCAATCTTTACGCTACGACGAAAACACTTGGCTTCGATATTGATTATAAGCGTTTGCTCAAAGAGTTTCAGAGCCGAGGCACTCTTGTCCGGGCTTTTTATTATACGGCCCTCGTGGAAGACCAAGAATATTCTTCCATTCGCCCGCTGATCGACTGGCTCGATTACAACGGCTACCGCGTCGTCACGAAGCCGACCAAGGAATTCGTCGATTCCGCAGGGCGCCGCAAGGTGAAGGGCAACATGGATATCGAGCTCGCCATCGATGCGCTCGAACTTGCTCCCTACATCGATCACATGGTCCTTTTCTCGGGTGACGGCGATTTCCGCTCGCTCGTGGAGGCCATGCAGCGCCGGGGCGTGCGGGTGTCCGTCGCCTCGACCGTCACCACGCAGCCTCCCATGGTTGCGGACGAGCTTCGCCGCCAGGCGGACGAATTTCTGGATCTCGCCCAGCTCTCCTCGAAGATCGGCCGCGATCCGTCCGAACGCCCGCAGCGCGCGCCGGGCGAGAACGGCGACCGTCCCGACCGGTCGCCGCGCAACCAGCCGCCGCAGAACGGCGGGCTGGAGCGCCGCTACGGGATCCGCCAACAGGATGAAGATTTCGAGATTTGATGCCTTGCGCAGGATGATCCTGCCGCCATAGCCAAAGAAAAGGGCCGGACGCTTTGAAACGTCTGGCCTTTTTCATGCCGGTTCCGTCGTTTGCAACTGGCTTGCGAAGGAAAGGCTCAGCCCTTATCGCGCATGAGGCGCGCCTTCTCGCGGTTCCAGGTGCGCTCCTTCTCCGTCTCGCGCTTGTCGTGCAGCTTCTTGCCGCGTCCGAGGCCGAGTTCCACCTTCGCCCGCCCGCGCTCGTTGAAATAGACCTTCAGCGGAATCACTGTGAAGCCTTCGCGCTGGGTTGCGCCTAGGAGCTTGTTGATCTGCCGCTTGTGCAGAAGCAGCCGCCGGGGCCGCCGGGTCTCGTGATTGAAACGGTTCGCCTGCAGGTATTCCGGGATATAGGCGTTGAAGAGGAAGAACTCCTCCCCGGAGGGGCCCGCATAGGCCTCCCCGATGGTCGCCTTGCCCTGACGCAGGGATTTCACTTCCGTTCCGGTCAGCGCGATTCCGGCCTCGTAGGTATCGAGGATCTCGTAGTTGAAACGCGCCTTCCGGTTATCGGCGACGACGCGATGAGCGTTTTTCGGATCGTTTTTCATCTGCTTCAAGCGTTGATGAGACCCGCATGCACCATGGCCGAGCGGACTTTCGCCTTCGTGGCGTCCGAGACCGGGAGCATGGGCAGGCGCACGGTGTCGTCCATGAGACCGAGCACGGAGGCGGCATATTTCACGGGCGAAGGGTTGGTTTCGATGAACAGGGACTCGTGCAGAGGCAAGAGGCGGTCCTGGACCTTGAGAGCGGTTGCGTAATCGCCTTTCAGGCAAGCCTCCTGCATTTCCGCGCAGAGCCTCGGCGCCACATTGGCGGTGACGGAGATGCAGCCATGACCGCCATGGGCATTGAAGCCCAAAGCCGTGGCATCCTCGCCCGAGAGCTGGATGAAATCCGTCCCCATGGCCTGACGCTGAAGGCTGGCGCGGGCCATATTGGCGGTCGCATCCTTTACGCCGACGATGTTCTTGAGCTCATAGAGCCGCGCCATGGTATCGACCGACATGTCGATCACGGATCGGCCCGGGATATTGTAGATGAAGATCGGAATGCCGATGGCGTCGTTGATCGCCTTGAAGTGCTGGTAGAGCCCTTCCTGGGTCGGCTTGTTGTAATAGGGCGTCACGATCAGCACCGCATCCGCGCCGACCTTTTCCGCATGCTGGGAGAACCCGATCGCCTCGGCCGTGCTGTTGGATCCGGCGCCGGCGATGACGGGCACCCTGCCCTTCACCTCCTCGACGCAGATCTCGATGACCCGGTCGTGCTCCTTGTGGCTGAGCGTCGGGCTTTCGCCCGTCGTGCCGACGGGAACGAGGCCGTGGGTTCCGTTCTCGATCTGCCAGTTGATATGGCCCCGGAACGCCGCCTCATCCACGGCTCCGTCCTTGAACGGGGTCACGAGAGCCGTGATGGAGCCTTTGAATTGCTTCATGTTCATCCTCGAAAAAAGCAGCGTCCGGTCGGTAAATCCATGCCAGAGGCATAACACATAAGGGCTGCGGCGCATCGGCGCAAACCGCGTGCTCGGATGTTGTCCTATCCCGCCACATGGTGTTTCCTCAAGTATGCCATCGCTAAAACAGGGCATCCGGCGGCAAGGGGACCACATGAGCCTCAGAATCCATCTCCCATTGCGTCTTCTGGCATCCGTCGCCCTTGTCCAGTTCTCGTTCCTGGCTGCCGCTGCGGCGAGTGGGGCCGAACAGAGCCACCCCGCCATCGCTGCCGGCGCACCCGCGCAGCCTTTGCCCGATGTCGAAACGACGGGCTCCGTCGATGGCTACGGCTATGTCCCCCCCATTCCTCCCCTGCGGGACCGGGACTACCTGCCCTTGATCTTCAAGGCCTATCGCAACGGTGACTGGGCCGAGGCCGTCATCCTGGAATCGAAGCTTGCCCAGCCCGCGGCCTCGGCCCTGGCGGAATGGTTCGCCCTTCGCGGCGGCATTCCCATGGGCTTCGACAGGATCATGGCCTTTCGGCGGAACTACCCGGACTGGCCGCAGACGACCCAGGCCCGGCGGCGCCTCGAGGAGGCCCTGGTTGCCGAGCGCAGGCCGGCGGCCGAAGTCCGTGCCTTCTTCGCCCGCCAGAAGCCCCTGTCCGGCTCCGGGCGGATCGCACTCGCCTTCGCCTACAAGACCGACGGCCTTGACGAAGAGGCCAATGCCCTGATCCGGCACGTGTGGCGCGAGGATTCCTTCGGCCCGGAGCTGGAAGGCCGCATCCTCGGCCGCTTTCCCGATACGCTGAGCCAGACCGACCATCGCTTTCGCATGGAACGGCTGCTTTTCAAGGAGAACTGGGGCGCAGCGTTCAAGGCAGCAGGCTATGCGGGCAAGGATTACGAGACGCTCGTCAAGGCGCGGATGGGCCTCTACCAGGGAAAGCGCAAGGCGGAAAAGGCCTTCGCGGCAGTGCCGGCGTCCTTGCGGAAGGATTCGTCCTTTCTCTTCTCCCGCGCCCTTTATCTGCGCCGAAGCAACAACCTCACTGAAGCCGCCCAGGTCATGGCGCAGGCGCCGCGCAATCCCGAACTGCTCGTAGACGGGGACGAATGGTGGTCCGAGCGCCGGTTGATCGCCCGCGGCCTCCTCGACAAGGGCGAAGCGAAGACGGCCTATGAAGTCGCGAGCCAGGCGACCCCGGCATCGCCCGCCCAGAAGATCGAAGCCGCCTTCCATGCGGGCTGGATCGCCCTGCGATTCCTGAAGGATGCGGAGAAGGCAGCTAGCCATTTCGCATCGGCGGACCAGGCCGCCTCGACCCCGATCTCAGTCGCCCGCGTAGCCTATTGGCAGGCACGCGCGGCAGAGGCTGCGGGATCCTTCAAGGATGCGCAGGTCTATTATGAGCGCGCGGCCGACAAACCGACGACCTATTATGGGCAGCTCGCCAAGTCCAAGCTCGGTCAGCCGGTAGCGCTGCGAACGGTTGAGCCCCTGTCGCCGGAGGAACGCAGGGCCTTCGAGAGGCTGATCCCCATTCAGGCCCTGACCCTGCTGCAACAACTCGACGAGCCCGATGTCACGCTCAATCTCTATACCGAGCTCGCGCAGTTTCTGGACGATCCGGGACATCTGGATGCCTTGGCCTCTCTGGCGGCCGAGCACAAGAATCCCCGTGCCGTCCTGATCGTCGGAAAGCTGGCTTCGCAGCGGGGCTTTCCTCTCGACATGCATGCCTACCCCCTCGCCGCCGTTCCGGATTTCGAACCTGTCGGCGAGGATGTGGAGCCAGCCATGGTCTATGCTATCGCCCGCCAGGAAAGTGCCTTCAATCCTAGCGCCGTTTCATCCGCCGGAGCCCGGGGCCTGATGCAGCTGATGCCGGCCACCGCCAAGCAAACCGCCCAGCGTTTCGGCCTCGGCTTCGACATCAATCGGCTGACCGCCGATCCCGCCTATAACGCCAAGCTCGGTTCGGCCCATCTTGGGGAGTTGATGGATGCGTGGAAAGGCTCCCACATCCTCGCTTTCGCCTCCTACAATGCAGGCGGCGGCAACGTGAAGAAATGGATCAGCGCCTATGGCGACCCCCGCGATCCAGGGGTGGATGCCATCGACTGGGTCGAGCGCATTCCGTTCTCCGAGACCCGGAACTATGTGCAGAGGGTGCTGGAAAACCTGAACGTTTACCGTCAGCGGCTTCAGAAGCCTGGAACGCCCGCAGGCGTCACGGCAGGCGCGGCACGGCAGGAATACTAAAACGATATGGCAGCCCGAGAACGTCTTCTCACAAGGATGCCCCGGTTTTGCGAGAAATCACGAATATTTAAGGCTTTCCACTGCGTCCTCGGTTCTAATAAGATCGAAAACCGCTCTCAAGGACGGCTCCAGAGGTTGATATGAACGGCAGCTATCGGGATCTTTTCGTATCGGCTGCCGATGGCTTGCGCCTCTTTGCCCGCGACTACGGCCCCGACATCGGCGATGCCCTGCCGGTGGTGTGCCTGCCGGGCCTCGCCCGGACGTCGGAGGATTTTCATGAGCTGGCGGAGAGTCTGAGCCGCGATGCGGACCTCCCGCGCCGGGTCATCGCGCTCGACTACCGAGGGCGCGGTCGCTCGGAATGGGACAAGGACTGGCGCAATTACGATGTCCGGATCGAGGCGAACGACGTCCAGCAGGTCCTGACGGCAGCCGGAATTCACAAGGCCGTCTTCGTCGGCACGTCCCGCGGCGGGTTGATCACCATGGCGCTCAGCGCCATCCACCCGAGCCTTCTCGCCGGCGCCGTGCTCAACGACGTCGGCCCCGTGATCGAGGGCAAGGGCCTCATCCGCATCCGCAGCTATATCGGCAAGCTCCCCGCTCCGCGGAATATGAGCGAGGCCGCACATCTCCTGAAGCGGATGTCCGATGCGCAATTCCCGCGCTACACCGAAGAGCAGTGGCTCAAGCTGGCGCGCGGAACCTGGCGCGAGGATGCCCGACGCGAGGATGGCGGCGGGCTCGTGCTGAACTACGATCCGCAATTGATGAAGACGCTCGAGGCCGTCGACCTCGAAATGCCGCTGCCGGTCTTGTGGCCCCTGTTCGAGGGCCTGAAGCCCTTTCCCGTCCTGGCGATCCGGGGCGCCAATTCGGATCTGCTGACGCATAAGACTCTTCAGGCCATGCAAGATGCCCATCCGCGCCTCAAGACCGTCACCGTCCCCGATCAGGGCCATGCCCCGGCCATCGACGGCGACCTCATCGTGGCGATCGAGCAATTCGTGGTGGAAGCGGAGAGCGCCCTTGAGGCCCTCGCGTAGCTGCGCCTTTTAGCTTCTAGCGCCCGTGCGGAAAATGGATCCGCTTGTCCGCGCCGGGCGATGCACAGGTCTCAAAAGCTGAGTATCGGATGGATCCCAAAAGCGGAATTTCCTTTTGGGTGCAAGGCTCTAACGCTTAATGCCGCAAAATCTCTTTAGAAAACCAGATCACAGGTTTCGCTAACGCGGAACTCCGGATCCGCATCACGCTGCCTCAAAAACGAAGCCAAGAGTCCATGAAAAAATGGGTTTCGACTCGGCGCAGCCTTCATGAAAGAAGGCCCCTGCCACCAAAAGAAAAACCCCGGTGTTTCCACCGGGGTTTCCCTAACCAATCGGAGTGAACCGATTAGAAGTCGCGCTGAACGCGGAAGCGACCTTCGATCGCATCCGAGCTGCCAACCGACTGGATGAAGCCGTTCGCAGCGGGGACATTCAAGCGGCCGCGGGGATCGATCTTGGCGTAGATAACTTCGAGGCCGAGATCGAGGCCGGAAACCGGCTGCCAGAACACGTTGGCGCCGACGCGGAACTCGTTGAAGTCAACGAGACCGGTCGAGATGCCAGCCACATTGGTGGTCGAACCACCGCGGCCGTACTCAACCCGCATGTACGAACCGAAGAGGTTCGAACGGATTTGCGGGGTCCAGTAGTGGCGCAGGCCACCGGCGATCGACCAGGCCTTGCTCTTTTCGAGGTCGCCCGACACCGTGTTGACGAAAGCGTCAGCCATCAGGATGTTGGCCGAACCGAACTGGGTGACCGGTCCGATGATCGTGCCGTTACCGCCGTTCGTACCACCGTTCAGGTAGCCGATCGCGCCGTTCGTGTAGGTCGCAGCGAGCCACAGGGCATCACCGGGAGCGAGCTGCGGCAGGTTCACGCCGACGTAACCGGCGACGGCGAAGCCGTACTCGGTATCCGGGAAGTCCGCGAACGCAGGGCTGAGACCGAAGGGCGTCACGAGGTTGTTGCTGCGGATCTGGTGAACAGCACCCGACAGCTGAGCCGTACCCCACGTGCCGGTGTACTTGATGTTACCGACGACGTCGGGCATGCGAGTACCGGCATTGATGAGAGCAGCGGAAGCCAGACCACCGGGGATGAAGCCGTTCTGGCGACGCTCGAGGCTGTCTTCGATCGACAGGCTGGCCGAGAAGCCATTGCCGAACGTGAAGGTGTAAGCCAACAGGTCGACGTCGGGAGCGTCGTCGAAGCGCAGCGTGCCCATGTGACCGGTCGGGAGGTCGCCGTTCGAGAAGAACGACGTCACGCGACCAGCGGTCAGGCCGCCGAACTGGACGAAAGCTTCGGCGACGTTCGCAGAACCACCGCCGTTGATGGCGTTGGTGTTGCCGAACGGCGTGCCGGACGAACGGGTGATCTCGAAGCGGACGACCGAGCGGAGGAGACCATAAGCGGTCGCCGTACGGGCGTCGAGCTGGACGCGGCCGCGAGCGCGGAAGCCGACGGCATCATCAGCGCGGAAGTTCGGCGTGTCGTACAGGTAGTCAGCGCGGACGCGGCCACCGACACGCAGGCAGGTTTCCGTGCCCGGGATGTAGAAGAAGCCTGCGCCGTAGGTGGAGCAGACGCGAACGTACTCAACAGGAGCCGCCTTCTTCGCGGGAAGATCGGCAGCTTGAGCGCTGGCAACGGCGGCGAGACCCGCAACCGATCCGAGCATAAGGCTCTTAACGAGCTTCATTGGTTGACCTCCAAAGTTTTGAGACCCTGGGGGACCGGGTTTTGTGCTTCGACAGCTTCTACGAAGCGTAAACACGTCCCTTTTCCCCTAGAAACTTGGCGGCACCCCCTTCGTGGTAGGAACCGCCAAATCACGACTGGGGTGCCCCCGTCGCTGTAGCCACATTAGCCAGCACGGCCTCGCAAGCAACCGAATGAAGGCGCAAAAGGGGCACTCAAAGGGGGTTTTCAAAGCCATGTTGCACAAAGGCAACGTTTCAGGCCAGGCCTCTTTACGAAGCGTAAAGATTTGGGTCCGTCTCTTAACAAACCCTTAAAATAAAAGCGTTTTCGGCTAAAGACATGAGTGGCATCAGACCCCGAATCCGCGGCAATGGATCGCTGCCGTAGGGCTAGCGGCCTGTGAATAAGCTTGCCCAAAATGTGGAGAGAGGATGGCCTTCCTGCCCAAAATGAGAGGCCGGGGCATGCCCGGCCTCTCTCGAATCGTAGCTGTATTCCTCTTTAAAGCTCTTTTCAGGCCACCTTCGGCTTCAGGACGCCACGGCGAATCTGATCTTCCTCGATCGACTCGAAGAGCGCCTTGAAATTACCTTCGCCAAATCCCTCGTCGCCCTTGCGCTGGATGAACTCGAAGAAGATCGGCCCGATGGCGGTCTTGCCGAAGCGCTGGAGCAGGACTTTGGTGAAGCCGCCCTCGACCACGCCTTCACCGTCGATGAGGATGCCGTTCTTCTTGAGTCGCTCGATCGGCTCCTCGTGACTGGGCAGCCTCTTGTCGATACGCGAATAATAGATGTCGTTCGGCGCGGGCATGAAATCGATGCCCATAACGATCAGCTTCTCGATCGATTCATAAAGGTCGTGCGAGCCGAGGGCGACATGCTGGATGCCCTCGCCTTTGTATTCCTGCAGATATTCCTCGATCTGCCCGGTCTCGCCCGCATCTTCGTTGATCGGAATGCGAATCTTCCCGTCCGGGCTGGTCATGGCGCGGGAATGGAGGCCCGTCAGCTTTCCTTCGATGTCGAAATAGCGGATCTGGCGGAAGTTGAAGAGCCTCTCATAGAACCCGGCCCATTCGCTCAGACGTCCGCGATAGACGTTGTGGGTCAGGTGGTCGAGATAATAGAGACCGACCCCTTGCGGCTTGGGATCGCGCTCGCCCAACCACTCGAAATCGACATCGTAGATCGAGCCTTTCGCGCCGTAGCGGTCGACAAGATAGATCTGCAGCCCGCCGATGCCTTCGATAGCGGGGATCTCGAGCTCGTTCGGCCCGGTCTGGGTCTCGACCGGCTTGGCACCGAGAGACAGCGCGCGTTCATAAGCGTATTTCGCATCGACCACGCGGAAGGCCATGGCCGGAGCGCTCGGCCCATGCTGGCTGGCGAAACGCTCGGCGAAGGAGCCGGGCTGCGCGTTGACGACGAAATTGATGTCGCCCTGACGATAAAGGGTGACGTTCTTCGAGCGATGCTTCGCGACGAGGGAAAAGCCCATCATCTTGAAGAGACGGTCGAGCTCTTCCGGATTGGGATGGCAGAATTCGACAAATTCGAACCCGTCGGTTCCCATCGGATTTTCGTCCGAGATGGCGGGCGGCGGAGCATCGTGCGGAAACGGTCCCATGGTTTTCCTCCTGTGAAAGTTCCCGGCCGGACAAGCGGCCGCTGTTACAACAACGCCTCCGCCGATCGGCGGAGGCGCTCCATTTCAGGCTGCGTCGGGCTGGCGGGCCGGAGCAGCGCCTTGAAAAGCGTCATGCCGGGCGCAGGCAGCGTCCACGGCGACGATCTTCGGGTAATCATCGAGCGGAATGTTGAAGCGCCGCGCATTGAAGACCTGCGGCACGAGGTAGAGATCCGCCAGCGACGGGCGGGAGCCGAAGGCGAAGGGCCCCGGCTCGATCAGGTGCTCGATGACGTCGAACCCTTCCCGGATCCAATGTGCATACCATTTGTCCACGACCGCCTGATCGTGCCCGAGCTGATGCTTGATGTAGGAGAGGACGCTCAGATTGTTGAGCGGGTGGATATCGCATCCGATGACACTGGCGACGGCGCGAACCTTCGCACGGTGAACCGCGCCGACGGGAAGCAGGGGCGGCTCCGGATAAACTTCGTCCAGGTATTCGAGAATGGCGGGAGATTGCGTGAGAACCGCACCGCCGATGTCCAGGGAAGGCACGCGCCCCTGGATATTGATCGCCTTATAGCCCTCTCCCAGCTGCTCGCGTTCGAGCAGGTTGACGGGAATGGAATCGTAAAGAACGCCCTTGAGGTTGAGGGCGATCCTGACCCGATAGGCAGCCGAGGAGCGGAAATAGGTATAGAGCTTCACGCTTCGACCTCCCCTTCCGGCACCATCGCGCGGGCCCTTGTCGTGAGCTTGTCGATGAGAGCGGCGAGAAGCGCCTGCTCCTGGATATTCAGCGCGGATACGAGTTTCTGCTCGAAGCCCAGCGCCTCGGGCGCCAGGGAGTCATAGATCCGCCGCCCCTCCTCCGTCAGCGCCAGCAGCTCCTCGCGCCGGTCGTCCTGATTGGGCCTGCGGAGGATCAGGCCACGCTGCTCCAGGGCGGAGACGGCCCGGGAGACGGTCGATTTGTGCATGACTCCGTGGGCCGCGATATCCCGCGCCGTGCGCACGTCATATTGCCCGAGGGTCGCGACCACCCGCCAGGCGGGGATCGAGAGGCCGAAGCGCTCGGCATAGATCTGGGCGAGCGCATTCGAACTCAGGCTCGCCAGAACGTTGAGCCGATAAGGCAGGAAACGCTCGAGAACCAACAGGGGCTCGAAGGCCTCTTCGCGGGCGGTGGAACCTGATGCCATCATTGACATAAACCGTTGCTCGTGCAACCAATAGGCCATAATCGTTGCACTGGCAACTACATTCGAGCCGTAGCGGCATCCCCAAGAAGGCTGATCGCAAGCGGTCTCCAAGTGGCCTTAATGAGGGAGATGGCGATGAACGTTCAGAACGTCTCTGGTTTTCATTCCCGCGAACAGCGCAAGAGCGCCATCGTGCCGGGCTACATGTCCGGCTTCGGCAACTCGTTCGAAACGGAGGCCTTGGAGGGCGCGCTTCCCATCGGCCGCAACTCGCCGCAGAAGCTCAATTACGGACTTTATGCCGAGCAGCTCTCAGGCTCGCCCTTCACCGCGCCGCAGGCCACGAACCAGCGCTCCTGGCTCTACCGCATTCGCCCGAGCGTCAAGCATTCCGGCCGCTACGCGAAGGTCGACAAGGGCCTGATGCGCACCGCTCCCGCCGCCCGCGAGGAAAGCGATCTGCCGCTCGGCCAGCTGCGCTGGGACCCGACGCCATTTCCGGATCATGAGGTGACCTTCGTCACTGGCCTGCACACTATCACGACGGCGGGCGATTCCGATACCCAGGTCGGCATGGCCGCCCATGTCCTCCTCGTCACCCGGTCCATGGGGAACGAATATTTCTTCAATGCCGACGGTGAGTATCTCGTCGTGGCACAGGAGAATGCCCTTCGCTTCCGCACCGAGTTCGGCATCATCGACATCGAGCCTGGCGAGATCGCCGTCATTCCGCGCGGGGTGATCTTCAAGGTCGAACTCATCGACGGCGCCGCGCGCGCCTATGTGTGCGAGAATTACGGCGGCTCCTTCACCCTGCCGGACCGTGGCCCCATCGGCGCCAATTGCCTTGCCAATCCGCGCGACTTCCTCACGCCCGTCGCGGCCTATGAGGACAAGGAGGAACCCTCCTCCCTCTTCGTCAAATGGGGCGGCGAAGTTTTCAGGACCGAGATCGGCCAATCGCCCCTCGATGTGGTGGCCTGGCACGGCAATTACGCGCCCTACAAATACGACCTGCGGCATTTCTCGCCGGTCGGAGCGATCCTGTTCGATCACCCCGATCCGTCGATCTTCACGGTTCTGACCGCGCCCTCGGAGACGCCCGGCACCGCGAATGTTGATTTCGTGATCTTTCCCGAGCGCTGGGGCGTCGCCGAGAACACCTTCCGCCCGCCCTGGTATCACCGCAACCTGATGTCGGAATTCATGGGGCTGGTCTACGGCGTCTACGATGCGAAGCCCGAGGGCTTCGTGCCGGGCGGCATGTCCCTGCACAACCAGATGCTGCCGCACGGACCGGATGCTTTGGCCTTCGAACATGCCAGCAACGTGGAACTGAAGCCGGTCAAACTCACCGGCACCATGGCCTTCATGTTCGAGACGCGCTTCCCCCAACGGGTCACGAAATACGCAGCCGAATTGCCGACGCTGCAGAAGGACTACATCGATTGCTGGCGGGATCTGAAGAAGCATTTCGATCCCGACAAGCGCGAGCCCCGATGAGGATTGCCGGCTCGCCTGAAAACGGAAAGGCCGGCGCTTTGCGGCACCGGCCCTGTCCGTCGCATCATATGGGGAAAGCTTCAGACCTTTCCGCGCGTGCGGATCATGAAGGTGTCGAAAGCATATTCGTTGAGCTGCCACCAGGGCAGAACATCGGCCCGGTATGCCACCATCGAATCGTAGGCCTTCTTGAAATCCGGGCTCTTGGCGGAGAGTTCCGCATAAAGCTCGTTCGCGGCCTTGAGCGACGCCTCCATGATGGGTTGCGAGAAGGTGCGCAGCTCCGCGCCGCTGCCGACCATGCGCCGCAGGGCCTGCCCGTTCACGGCATCGTATTTCGCCAGCATCCAGTTGTTCGCAGCCTCGGAAGCCTGGGCCATGATGGCCTGGTAATTCTTCGGCAATTCATTCCATTTCTGCTGGTTGATGACGAGGTGCAGCATGGCGCCACCCTCCCACCAGCCGGGGGCGTAGTAGTATTTCGCGACCTTCAGGAATCCGAGCTTCTCGTCGTCGTAGGGCCCGACGAACTCGGCCGCGTCGAGCGTGCCGCGCTCCAGCGCCGGATAGACATCGCCGGGTGCGAGCTGCTGCGGAACCACGCCGAGCTTCGCCAGCACCATGCCTCCCAGGCCGCCGATGCGGAACTTGAGACCCTTCAGGTCGTCGATCGAGTTGATCTCCTTGCGGAAGAAGCCGCCCATCTGCGCGCCGGAATTGCCGCAGACGAGAGAGGTGACATCATACTTGGCCAGGACCTCGTTGATGATCTCCTTGCCCCCCGCGAAATGCCACCAGGCATGCTGCTGCCGCGCATTGAGGCTGAAGGGAAGGCCCGTGCCGATGCCCAGCGCCGGCTCCTTGCCGATGTAATAATAGGTCGGGGTATGAGCGCATTCGACAGTGCCGTTCTGCACTGCATCGAGGGCCTGCAGGCCACCCACGATCTCGCCCGGAGAGAAGACCTGGATCTGGAACTTGTTGTCGGTCGCCTCGGCCATGTACTTCGCGAAGGTCTGCGCGGTGCCGAAGATCGTATCCAGGGACTTGGGAAAGCTCGACGTCAGGCGCCAGCGGATTTCCGGCGCGGATTGCGCAATCGCCGGCGCAGCAACGGTTCCGGCCGCCGTCGCAAGGCCCATCCCTGTCAGAAAATTTCTTCTTTTCATCTTCAACGTCGTCATAGGCGTTCCCCTAAAGCTCATTTCGTTGCAAGCTCATGAAGCATAACAACCCGGTCGGTGGCTATGAAGCTTTCTTCCCTTAAGCAAGGCCGTGACGGCCGGCTTGTCGTCGTCTCGAAAGACCTCACCCGCGCAACGGATGCTTTTTTCATCGTTCCGACGCTCCAGCAAGCCCTCGACGATTGGGAAAAGGTCGCGCCCCGGCTTCAGGACCTCTCCGAGCAGCTCGAACACGGCTCCGTACCCTCGATCCGCTTCCATGAGCACGAATGCGCCTCTCCCCTGCCCCGCGCCTATCAATGGGCGGATGGGTCGGCTTATGTGAATCATGTCGAACTCGTACGCAAAGCCCGCGGCGCCGAGATGCCGGCCTCGTTCTGGACGGACCCACTGATCTATCAGGGCGGCTCGGACGCTTTCCTCGGTCCGCGCGACCCGATTCCGGCCGTCGACGAGGCCCATGGCATCGATTTCGAGGCCGAGATCGCCGTGATCACGGGCGACGTGCCCATGGGGGGCTCGAAGGAGGCGGCGGCGGACGCCATCCGGCTCGTGGTGCTCGTCAACGACGTCTCGCTGCGCAACCTGATTCCGGCCGAACTGGCCAAGGGATTCGGTTTCTTCCAGGCCAAGCCGTCCTCGACCTTCTCCCCCATCGCCGTCACGCCGGACGAGCTGGGGGATGCGTGGGACGGCGGCAAGCTTCACATGCCCCTGCTCTCGAGCCTCAACGGCCACCTCTTCGGCAAACCCAATGCCGGAATCGACATGACCTTCGATTTCCCGACCCTGATCGCCCATACGGCAAAGACACGGCCCCTGAGCGCGGGCACCATCATCGGCTCCGGCACGGTCTCGAACAAGGATGCCAATGGCGGTCCGGGCAGGCCCGTCGCGGAAGGCGGCATCGGCTATTCCTGCATTGCAGAGCAGCGCACCATCGAGACGATCCTCATGGGCGAACCCAAGACGCCGTTCATGCGTTTCGGCGATACGATCCGTATCGAGATGAAGGACAGGAACGGCCACTCGATCTTCGGCGCCATCGAGCAGAAGGTGGTCGCCTACAGGTAAGCCCGATGCTGCGCCTCGATCATGTCCAGCTCGCGATTCCGCCCGGTGCCGAGAACGAATGCCGGCGCTTCTACGTGGACATCCTCGGGATGGAGGAAGTACCGAAGCCGCCTGCCCTGGCTAAGCGGGGCGGGCTCTGGCTGAGGAGCGGCGAAGTCCAGATCCACCTCGGCGTCGAGGCGGATTTCCACCCGGCGCTGAAAGCGCATCCCGGTATCGTGGTGGGGGATCTGGATCGGCTTGCCGAAACCCTCGCCCGTTCCGGGCACGAGCCGATCTGGGACGACAGCCTGCCGGAAATTCGCCGTTTCTATGTGGCAGATCCTTTGGGCAACAGACTCGAATTTCTGGCGGCGAGCACGTTCTGAACTTTTGGCGTTTGACTGGAACGAACGAAATCCGGTTGCCCGTATAGGCCATGCGGTGTCGAAGCTGAGAGTCCGATCCCTTTCAGCGAGAGTTAATTCCGAAGAATTGCACGGCGGAGCGGACGCCAGCGGAACTGCTTGAGCCAAACAGCCTTTCAACCTTCGGATACCAGCACGTCAGGGAGAATGGTCATGAATCTCGGCAGCATCCTCGAAGGCCTCCTGAACAGCCAGGGCAATGCGCGCGGTCAAACGCCCCCGGATGGTCAGCAACCCCAGCAAGGCGGTCTCGGCGATCTACAAGGGAATCTCGGCGATCTTGCTTCACGGATTCCAGGCGGCATGGGCGGCCTCGCCGGAGGAGGTGCCCTCCTGTCGATGATCCTGGGCTCGAGCGCCGGCCGCTCCGCGGGTGGGTCCCTGCTCAAGGCGGGCGGACTTGCCGTTCTTTCCGCAGTTGCCTTCAAGGCCTATCAGGACTGGCAGAACAAGCAGGCCCCCGGCGCGAGCGGACAGGCGGGTCTCCCGGCCCAGGTGCCCGCGGGAAGCGGCTTCCACCTGGGTGAGGAGAAGGACCGGAATGGCCGCGAAATGGGCGTAGCGCTCGTCCAGGCCATGATTTCCGCCGCCAAGTCGGACGGCCATCTCGACGGCGAGGAAAGCTCGCGGATTCAGAACCAGATCCAGCAACTCGGCCTCGGCGGCGAGGAAAAAGGCTTCCTCATGGATGCGATGGGAAAGCCCGCCGATGCGGCGTCCATCGCGGGCTTGGCAAGTTCGCGGGAGCAAGCCGCGGAGCTTTACGTAGCTTCCCTGATGGCCATCGGCAGCCCCGACACGCCGGAGGAAAAAACCTATCTCAACCAGCTCGCAAATCAGTTGCAGTTGCCACCTGATCTCGTGGCGCATCTCGACGCGCAGGTCGGCGCGGCGCGCAAGGCGATAGCCTGACGGCTCGTAGGCAGGGACAGGTGCCTTCCCATGCAAGGGCGCCTGTCCTTCATCTCCGGATAGATCAGACGCCCAGTTCCTCCCGCAGCATTTCCAGATCGAGCCATCGATCCTCGGCAGCGGCGAGCTCCTCCTGCAGGCCGGCGAGCGCCGTGGAGGCTTTCTCGAAACGGGCCGGGTCGCGGGAATAAAGCTGCGGATCGGCCATGATCTCCTGGAGCTTGGCGATCTTGGCCTCCATTTCGGCCATCCGGCTTGGCAGGGTCTTGAGGTCGTGCTGCTCGTTGAAACTGAGCTTGCGCTTGGGCGAAGGCGCAGCCTGCGGCGCGGATGCTGCCTTCTCCGCTTTCGGCCTTGCGTCCTTTTCGACCACGCGCGCCTGAACGCCCTCCCCGCGTTGGGCGACCATGTCGGTATAGCCGCCCGCATATTCGAGCCAGCGGCCGTTTCCTTCGGAGACGAGGACCGAACTCACCGTCCGGTCCAGGAAGTCGCGGTCGTGGCTCACCAGGATGACGGTACCGGCATAATCCGTGATCATCTCCTGCAGCAGGTCGAGGGTCTCGAGATCGAGATCGTTCGTCGGCTCGTCGAGGACGAGAAGGTTCGACGGCTGCGCCAGGGCACGGGCGAGCATCAGCCGGTTGCGCTCGCCGCCGGAGAGCACGCCGACAGGCGTACGCGCCTGTTCGGGCGAGAACAGGAAGTCCTTCATATAGCCGATCACGTGCTTGGCCTGCCCGCCGATCATCACCGTATCGCCGCGTCCGCCGGTGAGCGTTTCGGCGACGGTGGCTGTCGGATCGAGGCTCATCCGGCGCTGATCGAGGGTGACCATCTGCAGATTGGAGCCGAGACGGACCTTGCCTTCGTCCGGCGGAATGACGCCGGTCAGCAGATTGATGAGCGTGGTCTTGCCTGCCCCGTTCGGTCCGATGATGCCGAGGCGGTCGCCGCGCAGGATGCGTAAGGACAGGTCAGAGACGATGGGCCGGTCGCCATAGGCCTTCGAGATCTTCTCCGCCTCGACGACGAGGGTCCCGGATTGCTCGCCCTCGACCAGCGTCATCGATACAGTACCCGTGGCGCGTTTCTGCTCCCGACGCTGCTGGCGCATGGCATGGAGATTGCCGAGCCGCCGCACATTCCGCTTGCGCCGCGCTGTGACGCCGTAGCGCAGCCAATCCGCTTCGGCCGCGAGTTTGCGATCGAGCTTGTGTCGCTCCAGCTCCTCCTGCTCCAGAACCTCGTCCCGCCAGGCTTCGAAATGGGCGAAGCCACGGTCCATCCGTCGGGTAATACCCCGGTCGAGCCAGATCGTGGCCTGGGACAGGCTTTCCAGGAAGCGGCGGTCGTGACTGATGAGGATCAGGGCGGAGCGAAGGCTTTTCAGCTCGCTCTCGAGCCATTCGATGATCGGCAGGTCGAGGTGGTTCGTCGGTTCGTCCAGGAGCAGGATGTCGGGCGCAGGCGCCAGCGCCTGGGCGAGCGCCGCGCGGCGGGCCTCGCCGCCAGACATGGCAGCAGGGCTTTCCTCCCCGGAAAGTCCTAATTGTTCAATGAGATAACGGGCCCGATAGGGATCATCGCCTGGGCCCAGGCCCGCCTCGACATAGGCAAGCGTGTTCGGAAAAGCGCTGAGATCCGGTTCCTGCGCCAGATAGCGGATCGTGGCGCCGGGTTGCACGAAGCGCTTGCCCCGGTCGGGCTCGACAAGGCCTGCAGCGATCTTGAGCAGCGTCGACTTGCCGGAACCGTTGCGGCCGACAAGGCAGGTCCGCTCGCCCGGAGCGACGGACAATTCGGCGCTCTCGATCAGGGGCGGGCCGCCGAAGGTGAGCGCAATATCCTGAAGGGTAAGAAGAGGAGGAGCCATTTACGCTCCGTGACACCTCCTGCCGGGAGATGCAAGATCGTACCGGGTCGCGGGTAGACGCTTGTGCAACTTTATGATCCCCTGCCATTGATGAGCTGGACGTTTGCATGACTCTGACGAGACGTTTGCTCCTATTGGCGCTGATCTCCGTTCTGCCGGCGATCGCGATCTGGACCTATACGGAAGTCTCGCTGCGCCGTGCCCGTGAAGCCGAGATCAGCGATCAGGTCATTCGTCAGGCGAAGCTCGCAGGGTCCGAGCTGGAACGTGTCTTCGACGGCATTCACAGCCTGCTGATCGCCGTGGACGAAACACCTTCCATCCGCGGCTTCAACACACTGACCTGCAACGCGTATCTCAAGACCCTTCAGCAGAAAGTTCCTCATGTGCTGTCTTTCGTCGTGCTCGACCTCGACGGCGACGTGCGCTGCCAGCATTCGGATGTCCAGGTCGACCGCTCCTACAAGGAGCGCAGCTATTTTCGGGACGCGCTGGCGACCCAGCAATTCGTCGTCGGCCAGTACACGCAGGAATTTGCCGAGGGCGGACTCGGTTCTCATCCGGTGCTTCCCCTGGCTCTTCCCGTTTGGAGCAGCAGCGGGCTGGTCATCGGCGTTCTGGCCGCCGCTCTCGATCTGAACTGGCTCGATCAGAAACTGAAGGAGCGGGCCCTGCCCGCGGGCGGCTCGCTCACGATTGCCGATTCCAGCGGCATCATCATCGCCCGCGAACCGTTTCCCGAAAAATATATCGGCCTGAAAATCTCCGACGGCTTCGTGAACCATGTCAGGGAGGGTGGAACTGAGGCGATCGAGATCGCTACCCTGGACGGGGTCAAGCAGATCCTGGGCTATGTGGCCGTGAAAACTCCGCCGCATGACATCTATGTCAGCCTCGGCCTGTCCTGGAAAGCGGCCTTCGACGCCATCAATCGCGCCGCGAGCCGTGGCTTCATCCTCATCGCGGCGGCTCTGGTTCTGGCCTTGTCATTGTCGCAGCTCACCAGTCGCGGCTTCATCACGAAACCTTTCGAGACGATGACGAATTCGGTGAGAGCCTGGCGGCGCGGCAATTACCAGGCTCGGATCAACCCCCGGGGCGCACCGGCCGAACTTCGGGTTCTGGCACAAGCCTTCAACGATCTGATGGATGATGTGGCGGAGCGCCAGCAGGCGCTTCAGACCAGTGAGGAGCAGGCTCGCCTCGCACTCGATGCCGGCCATATGGGGACCTGGTGGTACGACCATGTGAAGGGTCTGGGAGGATTGTCGGCCCAGGCCGCATTGCTGCTCGGCCTGCCAGCCGAGAAAACGACCGTCGACGTACCGCAATGGCGCTGCCTCGTGCATCCGGAAGATGCGGAACGCGTGCTTGCGAAGATGAAAGCGTCGGTGATGGGCAACGGCCATTACGAGGACGAGTTTCGTGTCAGGCATCCGGATGGCGAGGTGCGCTGGATCAACTCGAAAGGCCGGGTCTTTTTCGATGCCCGCAGACGGCCGATCCATTTCGTCGGCATCTTCCAGGATATTACGGAGCGCAGGCAAGCGGAGGACCAGCAACAATTCCTTCTCGGCGAGCTGAACCACCGGGTGAAGAACACCCTGACGACCGTGCAATCCATCGCCAGCCAGACCTTAAGGTCCGTTCCGGATCTGGCTCATTTCAAGGAAGCCTTCGAGGGGCGCCTGTTGGCCCTGTCGAAGACGCACGATCTGTTGACCCGCAATTCCTGGCGCGAGGCGGATCTGCGGGACATCGCGGAGCAGGAGCTGGCGCCATACCGCAAGAAGGGCGACGAGCGGGTCATCATCGACGGGCCGCATGTCAAGCTCCCGACGCGCTACGCCATCAATCTTGGTCTGGTTCTGCATGAACTCGTGACCAATGCCGTGAAATACGGCGCGCTCTCAAGCGCGTCCGGAGAGCTCGAGCTCAAATGGTCCATCATGACGAACGGAAGCCCTCAGCGGCAGATTCGCTGCCAATGGGGCGAAAGGGGCGGTCCGCCCGTCCAAGCCCCGCGACATCAGGGGTTCGGCTCGCGGCTGATCCGGCGAAGCATCGAGGGAGAGCTGTCGGGCCACATGACGCTTCAATTCGCGGCGACGGGCGTCGTTTACGATTTTACTATTCCGCTGCCTTGAGTCGGTGTCCGGCCTTGTCCCCTCGAAGAGATCAGGCTCTAACCTCCAGGTGCCGTATGATTTGATCCCAAAAGTGGATTCCACTTTTGGGTCTGATGCTCTCGCGAAGGAAGAAGGCGAGATCGCCCTGTCATTGCTGAACATATAACATGCTTCCGCACATCGTGACGTATTGACGGAACGACCCATATCGCGAGGATGTGCCCCTCGCCTGTGACGCGCAGGCTGCAGGAGAACGATGATGGCCGGCGGATCTCCAGTCCTGTCGATCGAGAACCTCTCTATCGGATTGCCCAGGCTTGCGGATCGCCAATACGCCATCAAGGACCTGTCGCTTTCCATCGCGCCGGGCGAAACCCTCTGCGTCGTCGGAGAATCCGGATCCGGCAAGTCGATGACGGCGATGGCGACCATCGGGCTCCTGCCGCACGGGGTCGAGGTGCTGTCCGGCTCGATCAAGCTTGCCGGAACGGATCTTCTGTCGTTGAGCGAACAAGGCTGGTGCGACATGCGTGGCCGCGCGGTCGGCACGGTCTTCCAGGAGCCGATGACGTCGCTCAACCCGGTAATGCGCATCGCCGACCAGATCGCAGAGACTTTCCGGGCCCATGGCGTCCTGACCCCAGCCGAGCGGAACCGCCGGACGCTCGAACTCCTCAACGAGGTCAACCTTCCCAACCCCGAGCTGATCGCCCGCGCCTATCCGCATGAATTGTCCGGCGGCCAGCGGCAGCGGGTGATGATCGCCATGGCGCTGGCCCTGGAGCCGAAGCTCCTGATCGCGGACGAGCCGACCACGGCGCTCGACGTGACGACCCAGGCGCAGGTTCTCAAGCTCATCGACAATCTGCGGCACAAGAAGGGCACGGCGGTTCTGTTCATTACCCACGATTTCGGCGTGGTGGCCGAGATCGCCGACCGGGTCGCCGTGCTGCAGCACGGAGAACTCGTCGAGCAGGGAACGGCGGAAGAGGTTCTGACCCGACCGCAGCATCCCTATACCAAGCGGCTGCTGGCAGCGGTGCCCTCTCTCACCCCTCCCCCGCCGAAGCCGCTCAAGGACGAGCCGATCTGCCTCAAGGTCGATGCCCTGACGAAGGCTTACGGCGGGCATGGCTTCTTTCGGAAGAGCCGTCAGGTGCAGGCGGCGGATGCGGTCAGTTTCGATATCCGGCGCGGCGAGACGCTCGGCCTCGTGGGGGAATCCGGATCGGGCAAATCGACCGTCGGGCGCTGCGTGCTTCGCCTGATCGAGCCCGATGGCGGCAGCATCACCATCGGCGACCTGCCCTTCGGCACCCTATCGCAGCGGGAGTTGCGACCCTATCGCCGCAGGATCCAGATCGTCTTCCAGGATCCTTTCGCCTCTCTTAATCCCCGGAGAACCGTCGAGCATATCATTTCCGAGGGACCGATTCTGCAGGGCGTGAATCCCGGCGAGGCCCTGAGCCGTACGCGCGAGCTCCTTGAGACTGTCGGCCTTCCCGCCCGTGCCGCCGAGCGCTATCCGCACGAATTCTCCGGCGGCCAGCGCCAGCGCATCGGCATTGCCCGAGCGCTCGCCATGAAGCCGGACGTGCTGGTGGCGGACGAGGCCGTCTCGGCGCTCGACGTGTCGGTGCAGGCCGAAATCCTCAAGCTGATCCGCCAGCTTCAGGAGGAACTCGGCCTCGCAATTCTCTTCATCACCCATGATCTGCGGGTCGCGGCGCAGATCTGCGACCGCGTGGCAGTTATGCAAAAAGGCCGGATTGTGGAAATGGCGGAAACCGCGCAACTCTTCGCTCGCCCCCAGGACGCCTATACGCGTCAGCTGCTCGCCGCCGTGCCGGGCACGCACAGGATTATGTAAGGAAGGATCGAGACGTGAACGATCAGGTCAGCTCAAGCATCGCACCGGACATGGTGCATCAGAACCTCATCGGCGGACGCCATGTGCCGGCATCGAACGGCGAGATGCTGGACGTCCTGTCGCCCGTCGACGGCAAGCTCTTCGCCCGCATCGCCTCCGGCACCGCGCAGGATATCGATGCGGCGGTGAAGGCTGCACGCACGGCGTTCGACGGTGCCTGGTCGAAACTGACCGCGACGGAGCGCGGGCACCTTCTCATCAAGCTCGCCTTGGCCGTCGAAGCGGATGCGGACGCCCTCGCCGCCCTGGAAAGCCGCGACAACGGCAAGCCCCTGCGCCAGGCGAAAGCCGATGCGCTGGCGCTCGCCCGCTACCTCGAATTCTACGGCAGCGCCGCCGACAAGCTGCATGGGGATGTCATTCCCTATCTCACGACGCATTTCGTCGGCGTCGAGCGCGTGCCGCATGGAGTGACGGGGCACATCATCCCCTGGAACTACCCGATGCAGATCTTCGGGCGCTCGGTCGGTGCGGCTCTAGCGGCGGGCAATGCCACGGTCGTGAAACCGGCGGAGGACGCCTCTCTCACCATCCTGCGCGTCGCGGCGCTCGCCCGCGAGGTCGGCTTCCCCGATGGCGCGCTCAACATCGTCACCGGCCTCGGCCGCGTCGCGGGTGCGGCGCTCTCCGCTCATCCCGGCATCGATTTCCTGTCCTTCACCGGCAGCCCGGAAACCGGCACGGCGGTTCAGACGGCAGCGGCGCAGAACCATGTGGGCGTGACCCTCGAACTCGGCGGAAAATCCGCCCAGGTGGTCTTCGACGATGCCGATCTCGAACGGGCCCTTCCGACACTCGTCAACGCCATCATCCAGAATGGCGGGCAGACCTGCTCGGCGGGCAGCCGCCTGCTGATCCAGCGCGGCATCTTCGACAAGGTGGTCGTTTCCATCTCAGAGCGCTTCCGCTCCCTGAAGGCCGGGCTGCCGGAGACCAATCCCGATCTCGGCCCGATGATCAACCAGGCGCAGCAGCGGCGCGTCCAATCCTACGTGGAGCGCGGAAAGGGCGAAGGCCTGAGCATCGCCGCTTCCGGCGGTATCGCCTCCGATGCGCCCGCAGGCGGCTACTACGTCGCCCCGGCCTTCTTCGCGCCGGTGCCCCATGAAAGCCTCCTGTCCCAGGAGGAAGTCTTCGGCCCGGTCCTCGTAGCGACCCCGTTCGACGACGAGGCGGATGCGATCCGGCTTGCGAACGGCACGGCCTACGGCCTCGTGGCGGGCGTGTGGACCCGTGACGCCATGCGCGCTCCCCGGGTCGGCCGCGCCATGCGCGCGGGCCAGGTCTTCGTCAACTGCTACGGCGCGGGCGGCGGCGTCGAACTGCCGTTCGGCGGCTTCGGACGCTCGGGCCATGGTCGCGAGAAGGGTTTCGAGGGACTGATCGAATTCACCACCACCAGAACACTCGTCATCGCGCACGGGTAAACCCGCCATTTTCAAAGCAAGGGAAGCAACATGAAACGCCTTGAAGGCAAGGTGGCGCTCATCACCGGCGCCGGCTCCGGTTTCGGCTTGGGAATCGCGGAGAAATTCGCGCAGGAAGGCGCCAAGGTCGCCATCGTCGACATCAAGGAAGACGCCGCGAAGGCCGCTGCCGACAAGATCGGGGCCTCGGCCATCGGACTTGCCGCCGACGTGTCGAAGGCGGCCGACGTGAAGGCCGCGGTCAAGAAGGCCCTCGAGGCCTTCGGGCGCCTCGATATCGTCGTCAACAATGCCGGCATCAGCCACCGCAACCGGCCGATGCTGGAGGTCGACGAAGAGGAGTTCGACCGGGTCTTCGCCGTCAACGTGAAGTCGATTTACCTCTTCGCTCAGGCCGCCGTTCCGCAAATGCGCGAGCAAGGCGGCGGCGTTTTCATCAATGTCGGTTCGACAGCCGGACTACGCCCCCGTCCGGGCCTGACCTGGTACAACGGCACCAAGGGCGCCGTTCACACCATCACCAAGTCCATGGCCGTGGAGCTGGCCCCCAATCAGATCCGCGTCTGCGCGCTGGCCCCCGTCGCCGGCGAGACGCCGCTGCTCGCCACCTTCATGGGCGAGGATACGCCGCAGAAGCGCGAGCAATTCGTCAACTCGATCCCACTCGGCCGCTTCTCCAAGCCCGAGGATATCGCCAATGCGGCGCTCTATCTGGCGTCGGACGAAGCCAGTATGATCACCGGCGTCGTGCTGGAGGTCGATGGCGGCCGCTGCATCTGATGCGGCGCGCCCCTTCCCTCCCCCTTGCGGGGAGGGATGAAGGGTGGGGGTAGAACGACCGGGTGAGTGGGGTGGAGAATTCAGGCGCCGGGATGAATCGTGGCGCCGTTCCCATCCAACGCAACGCTTTGACTTTGCGACCCCCACCCCTCCCCGCAAGGGGGAGGAGAGTAGTTGCGCCCTCTCCGGAGAAGACACGCCCCTCACCCGCTGCGCTGACGCGCGTCGACCTCTCTCCATAGGAGAGGTTAGGTGCGCACCGGCCGCGCTTTAATTGGCGATTGGCCAATAAGGCATCTTCCATCCGGTATTCGAGTGCGTCTAAGCTGCGCCCACCGCGTTCAGTCGCATGAAAACCGGATGGAACATCGTTAAATGTCGAAGCGCTTCCTGGCCGCCGCCCTTCTCTTCTCCGTCAGCCTTGCTCCGGCCTATGCCGCCAAGACGTCCCTCGTCCTCGGCATGCCCATCGAACCTCCGGGCCTCGATCCCACCATCGCCGCGCCTGTCGCGATCCGCGAAGTCACCTGGGCCAACCTCTATGAAGGCCTTGTCCGCATCGACCGGAATGGAAAGGTCCAGCCGCTTCTCGCCAAGAGCTGGGAGATCTCCCCGGACGGCCTGACCTATACCTTTCATCTCCAGACGGGCGTGAAGTTTCACGACGGTTCGGCCTTCGATTCGGCGGACGTGAAATTCGCCTTCGACCGCGCCCGCGCGCCGACTTCCACCAACGCGCAGAAGCAGATCTTCGCGCCCATCGATTCCATCGAGACGCCCGATCCGGCGACCGTCGTGATCAAGCTGAAGGAGACGTCGGGCAACTTCCTGTATTACCTCGGCTGGGGCGATGCGGTGATCGTGGCGCCCGAGACGGCCGAGAACAACAAGGCCAATCCAGTCGGAACGGGGCCGTTCAAGTTCAAATCCTGGACCCGGGGCGACCGGGTCGAGCTGGTCCGCAATCCGGATTACTGGCAGAAGGACAAGACCAAGCTCGAGAGCGTCACCTTCCGCTTCATCAGCGATCCGCAGGCGCAGGTCGCGGCGCTCAAGGCAGGCGACGTAGACGCCTTCCCCAATCTCGGCGCGCCTGAGCTTTTCACCGAGTTCAAGAAGGATCCCCGCTTTACCGCCGTGGCCGGCAACACCGAGGGCGAGATCGTCGCCGGCATGAACAATGCCAAGAAACCTTTCGACGACGTGCGCGTGCGCCGAGCCCTCATGCATGCGGTCGACCGCAAGGCTCTCGTGGAAGGCGCCTATTCCGGCTACGGGCAACCCATCGGCAGCTTCTTTTCGCCGAACCATCCGGCTTTCGTCGATATGACGGGCGTCATTCCGTACGATCCGGCGAAAGCGAAGGCGCTGCTCGCCGAGGCGGGCTACGGCAAGGGATTGTCGATCACCATCAAGACCCCGCAGATGGCCTATGCCAGCCGCTCGGCGGAGCTTCTCTCCGCCATGCTCTCCGAAGTCGGCGTCGATATGAAGATCATCCCGACTGAATTCCCGGCCAAATGGATCGAAGAGGTCTTCAAGAACAAGGATTACGACGTCACCATCGTGGCCCATGCGGAGCCGCTCGACATCGATATCTTCGCCCGCGACAACTACTACTTCAATTACAAGAACGAGAAGTTCAAGGCGCTGATCGCGGACATCTCCAAGACCACTGATGAAAAGGCGCGCTTCGCGAAATACGGCGAGGCTCAGAAGATCCTCGCAGAGGACGTGCCGGCCCTCTTCCTGTTCCAGCTGCCCAAGCTCGGCGTGTGGAACGCGAAGCTGAAAGGCCTGTGGGAGAATTCCCCTGTCCCGTCGAACGACGTGACCGAGGTGAATTGGGTAGATTGAGCTGACAGACCTTCTCTTTCGCGCAAGCAACGCGGGAGAGACCGCCATGTCGAGACAGCGCTTCGCGCAAACCGCGACCTTGTCCCCTCCCCCTTACAGGGAAGGTTAGGGTGGGGGTCGTAAAGTCGAAGCGCTCACCTTCGTGCCAAGAGCACTTGGCTTCTATCAATGCCTCGACAATGCAGTCAGGCGCCCGGTCATCCGCCCCCCACCCTTAATCCCTCCCCACCAGGGGGAAGGAAACAGGTGCGAGCATCATGTTGCGTCTCGTTACTTCCCGCCTCGTTTCGCTGATCGTGACACTGATCGCGGTGTCGTTGGCGATCTTCCTGATTCTGGAAGTGCTGCCGGGCGATCCCGCCGCCATCATGCTCGGCACCGCCGCGCGGGAGGATACGCTCGCGGCCCTGCGGCAGGAACTCGGCCTCGATCAGCCTGCGCTGCTGCGTTATCTCATCTGGGTCGGCGGGCTGCTTCACGGGGATCTCGGGATATCCATCACCTACAAGATGCCGGTTTCGACGCTCGTCTCCGAGCGCATGGCCGTCACGCTCCCCCTGAGCCTGCTCGCCATTCTGATTTCGACCCTTCTCGCCCTGCCGCTCGGCGTCGCCGCGGCGGCGCATCGGGACCGCTTCGTGGATCGTGCCGTGCTGGTATTCAGCCAGCTGGGCGTGGCCGTGCCGAATTTCTGGATCGGCCTTCTGTTCATCCTGTTCTTCGCGACGAAGCTCGGCTGGTTTCCAGCCGGCGGCTTTCCCGGCTGGAACGCCGGGCTCTGGCCTGCGTTCCAGGCGCTGCTTCTGCCCGCAATCGCCCTCGCCCTGCCCCAGGCGGCGGTGCTGACCCGTGTCACGCGCTCGGCGACCTTGGAAGTGATCGGCGCGGATTTCGTACGCACGGCACGGGCGAAGGGCGTCGACGAGGGCGCAACCCTGCGCCGCCATGTGGTGCCGAATGCGCTCATCCCCATCACTACGATCCTCGGGCTTCAGCTCTCCTTCTTCTTCGGCGGCGCGATCCTAGTGGAGAACGTGTTCAACCTGCCGGGCCTCGGCCGCCTCGCCTATCAGGCGCTCAACCAGCGCGATCTCGTGGTGATCAAGGACATCGTGCTGATCTTTTCCGGACTCGTCATTGTCGTGAATTTCATCGTCGATATCGGCTACGCGATCCTGGATCCGCGCCTGAGGAGCCGCGCATGAGAAGCCTCTCGCGCCTGCGCCTGAACACCACCCTCGTCATCGGCGGCATCCTGACGGCCCTGCTCATCGGAACCGCCATCCTCTCCCTGGTCTGGACGCCGGAAGTGCCGACCCGCGTGCGCATCGCCATGCGGCTGAAGGCCCCGCTCGAAGCGGGCCTTCTCGGCACAGACCACTTTGGTCGTGACGTCATCTCGCTCCTCATGGTTGGAGCCTGGAATTCACTCGCCATCGCATGGCCTGCGGTTCTTTTAGGAGCAGCCATAGGCACCGCCATCGGCTGTGCCGCCGCCGCGTGGAAGGGCATCGCGGACGAGATCGCCATGCGCGTCTCGGACGTGGTCTTCGCGTTTCCGGCGGTTCTGTCCGCCATCATGATCGGCGCTCTCGTCGGCTCGGGACCGATGGCTGCGGTGCTCGCGATCGCCGTCTTCAATATCCCGGTCTTCGCCCGCGTGACACGGGGCGTGGCCCTGCAGATCTGGACGCTCGACTACATCGCCGCCGCACGCGCGCTCGGCAAGCACCCGGTACGCATAACGCTTGAAGACGTGATCCCCAATATCGCCGGCGCGCTCATCGTGCAGGTGACGATCCAGCTGGCGCTGGCCATCCTCACCGAAGCGGGCCTGAGCTATCTCGGGCTCGGCGTGCGTCCGCCGAACCCAAGCTGGGGCCGCATGCTCAGCGACGCGCAGACCTACCTGTCACAGGCCCCTCACCTCGCCATCGCGCCGGGCGTGGCGATTGCGCTCTCTGTGCTCGGACTGAACCTCTTGGGCGACGGCTTGCGCGACGCGCTGGATCCGACCCTGCGAGGCCGAAGCGCGACTGCGTGAGCCGTGACGGGAATACGCGCTATGCCAGCGCGGATTCGCGGCTCATCGCCTTGTGCATGTCCGCCAGGATCTCGTAGGAGCGCAGGCGCTTCGCATGATCGAAGATGGCGGAAGCAACCATCAACTCGTCAGCCTCAGTCTCCGCGATGAAGTTCTCGAGGCCGCGCCGGATCGTTTCCGGTGAGCCGACGAAGGAGCGCGAGAGCATGTTCGAGGCCTGCGCCCTCTCGGCGGGCGTCCAGTAGCTTTCGATATCGTCGATCGGCGGCTGCAACTGGCCGCGCGTGCCGCGGAACAGGTTCGTGAATTGCTGCTGCGCCGAGGTGAAGAGAAAGCGCGCTTCCTCGTCCGTATCGGCGGCGATCACATTGACGCCTACCATCGCATAGGGCCGGTCGAGCTGCTTGGAGGGCTGGAACCGCTCGCGATAGACCTGCAACGCCTGCATCAGGGCGTTGGGCGCGAAATGCGAGGCGAAGGCATAGGGCAGGCCCAGCATGGCCGCGAGCTGCGCGCCGAAAAGGCTCGATCCGAGGATCCAGATCGGCACGTTGGAATTTGTCCCGGGCACGGCCTGAATGGCCTGCCCCGGCTGAAGCGGGCCAAGCAGCGCCTGCAATTCAAGCACGTCCTGCGGGAAATTATCGGCGCTGGAGGGATCGCGGCGCAGCGCCCGGAGCGTCAGCTGATCGGTGCCGGGCGCACGACCGACGCCGAGATCGATGCGGCCCGGAAACAAAGCTTCGAGCGTGCCGAACTGCTCGGCGACGATCATCGGCGCGTGGTTCGGCAGCATGATGCCGCCGGCGCCGACACGGATCGTCCGCGTGCCACCGGCCACGTGGCAGATGACGATGCTGGTCGCGGCGCTGGCGATGCCGACCATGTTGTGATGCTCAGCCAGCCAATAGCGATTGTAACCCCATTGCTCGGCATGCTGCGCCAGATCGAGCGTGTTGCGCAAAGCATCCGCGGGCGTGGCCCCTTGAGGAACGGGCGCGAGGTCGAGAACGGAAAACGGAGGCATGGCGGAACTTCTTTCTCACGCGGTCTGCGCCGGGCAATGGAACGGCCTGCAGATACGCGCATCGGTCAACTTCTGTGAGATCGAGGCTCCGCGCCTGGGATGCAAGGCGCCTGAGCGTTTTTCAAAGTACGGTTGCAGTGGCTGCAGCCTAGCTCCGTCATGACCTATGGTAAGAGTCCCCGCACAATATGGCGCGCATCAAAAGAATGGAACCACCACACACAGCGCAAACTGAAGGATGGCTTCGTCTTCATCAGCATCGGGACGGATTCACTTTCTTGCCCGCTGAGCCCCTTGAGCCCGCTCGATGGAAATCAGGCTAGCGGCTCGGAAAATAAGTTATTTTTCCCAACGGCAATCACAAGTGGCTATTGACTTTGTTATGTTATGACCTTTCATGAACCGGCCCTCATCTGCCTCGCCGCGCCATCGTGGAGGCAGATTCACAATGCTTTGGGGCTGAGAAGAACTCCGAAAGAGATACGCATATGACAACCATAACCCTCACCGTTGAAGACTATAACGTCGCCACCAAACCGTTTGCGGTCGATGACGACGTTCGGATTGTCGACACGGCGGAAAACCTGCAGGCCCTGACGGCACTTGAGATCGAAGAGTTTGTCGCCAACAACGTCGACGTCATCGATTCGGTCGACAACATCCTGGTCCTGTCCCTGGACCAGTTCAATGCCCTTGGCTTTATCGCATTGGATGCCAGCGACGTCGTGATCCTGTCCGACACCGGCGCGGCCCTTGCAGCTCTGACGGCCGATGACATCGCGGCCCTTGCCGACAAGAATGTCAGCGTTCTCGACGCCAGTGACGATGCCCTTACCCTGACGGTGGATCAGCTCGCCGCCCTCGGCACCGTAATGCTGAGCGCCGACGATACCGTCACTCTCTCCGACACTGGCGAGACGCTCGCAGCTCTCACCGCCGACGATATAGCCCTCCTCGTTGACATGAATGTCGACATCATCGATGCCAGCGACGACATTCTCACTCTGACGGTGGATCAGTTCGCTGCCCTCGGCACCGTGGCGCTGAGCGCCGACGATACCGTCACCCTCACGGGCACCGGCGAGGCATTGGCTGCGCTTGATCTCGCGGCTCTCGCGGGTAAGAATGTCGACGTTCTTGATGCCAGCGACGATACGCTCACCCTGACCGTGGCGCAGGTCGATGCCCTCGGCACCGTGACGCTGACCGCCGACGATGTCGTTACTGTATCCGATACCGGTGCCAATCTCGCGGCTCTCTCCGCCGATCAGATTGCGGCTCTCGCGGGGAAGAACGTCGATGCCATCGACGCCAGCGACGATACGCTCACGCTGTCTGTCGCCCAGTTTGCCGCCCTCGGCACCGTAGCGTTGGCCGCAGACGACGTGGTCACCATCTCCGATACAGGCGCCAATCTTGCGGCTCTCACCGCCGATGACATCGCGGCGCTAGCGGATAAGGGCGTCAACGCTATCGATGCGAGCGACGACTCCCTCGCCCTGACCGTGGCGCAGCTCGCTGCCCTCGGTACCGTGTCGCTCACCGCCGG
Source organism: Microvirga sp. 2TAF3 (assembly GCF_052114965.1). NCBI lineage: Bacteria > Pseudomonadati > Pseudomonadota > Alphaproteobacteria > Hyphomicrobiales > Methylobacteriaceae > Microvirga > Microvirga sp. 2TAF3. The sequence goes on from NZ_JBFRFT010000004.1 coordinate 211,043, forward strand.
CGATACGGTCAGCCTGTCCGACACCGGCGCAGTGCTTGCGGGGCTTACCGCAGCGGCTATCGGGGAACTCGCCGGCAAGCATGTCGATGCCATCGACGCCAGCGACGACGCGCTCACCCTGACGGTCGAACAATTCGCTGCCCTCGGCACCGTGGCGCTGACCGCCAACGATACCGTCACCCTTACGGGCACTGGGGCCGACCTTCTCGCCCTCGATCTCGCGGCTCTCGCCGGGAAGAACATCGACGTTCTTGATGCCAGCGACAACGCGCTCACCCTGTCCGTGGCGCAGGTCAATGCCCTCGGCACCGTGACATTGGCCGCTGGCGACACCGTCACCCTCTCCGACACCGGCGCCAATCTCGCAGCCCTCACCGCTGCTCAGATCGCCGCGATTGCCGGCAAGCACGTCGACATCATTGACGCCAGCGACAATGCTCTCACCTTGTCGGTCGCGCAGGCCAATGCCCTCGGCACCATGACGCTGGCTGCCGGAGATAACGTCATCGTATCCGATACCAGCGCGGCTATCTCGGCCCTCACCGCTGCTCAGATCGGAGCTCTCGCGGGTAAGAATGTCGACGTTATCGATGCGACCAATAACGCTCTCACCCTGTCCGTGGCGCAGTTCAAAGCCCTCGGCGCGATGAAGCTGACCGCTGGTGATACCGTCACTCTCACCGGCACTGGCGCCGAACTTACCACCCTCGACCTCGGGGGCCTCTCCGGTAAGAATGTTGACGCTCTCAATGCAACGGACAACAAGGTCTCGCTTTCTCTGAGCCAATTCAACGCGCTCGGTGCGATCCATTTCGCGGCGGATGACACGCTCAAGATCAGCGGAACCTCGGGCGCCGACAAGATCACCGGCACGTCCGGCAACGATATCCTGCGCGGTCTTGGCGGCAACGACATCCTGACCGGCGGCGCCGGCAAGGACGTGTTCGTGTTCGACAGCAAGCTGGACAGGAAGAAGAACCTCGACACGATCAAGGGCTTTTCCGTCAAGGACGACTCCATCTGGCTCGACAACGCCATCTTCAAGAAGCTCGGCAAGGGCTCCGAGGCCAAGCCGGGCCAGCTCGCCAAGGGCTTCTTCACCGTCGGCGACAAGGCCAAGGACAAGGACGACTACCTCGTCTACAACAAGAAGACCGGCGTGCTGTCCTATGATGCCGATGGTTCGGGCAAGGGCAAGGCGATTGAGGTCGCCAAGCTCGACAAGAACCTGAAGATGACGGCGGCCGACTTCTTTGTGATCTGACGTCTTCGTCAATCATGCCATGCACCTCCCCGTCTCCGACGGGGAGGATTTTTTTTTAAGCAGACTTACGATGTGGACATGAGCAGCAGGATGTGCGGCTTACACCATCGACCGGCTGAGGATGCCGGCGGAGCATCGACAGGACATCGCCAAATATTGTTTCAAAAACATCTCAATATAGGCACGTCGAGCGAGACAAATATTCCTTATTATTCCAATTTCTCCAAATAATGCAGAAGCTAAAATTACGCGACGAACGACGTCATACCGTGGCCATAATCATTAAGTGAGATTTACACATCGAAAAAACACGAAGGCGACGATGAACAAGATACTCATACTATCTGGAGCCGCAGCGATTGCGCTGAGTGTCATGAGCGAAGGCGCCGAGGCCAAGAAGATATTCTACGAGATCCACGGCAAGCGCTATTCCTACGAGTCGAACGATCCGAAACAGGTCGAATCCGCCCGTAAACGGATCGATGCCGCCAATGTGGCCGACGTTGCGAAAGCCAAGGCCGAAGCGGAGCGGTCGTCATCTTCGCTTGCCGCCGTGTTCGGATCCCACGCGCAGAAAGAGGCAGAACAGGCTCAAGAGCAGCTTGAACAGGTCCTTGCCGAGCAGGACGAAGCCGATGCCGGGAGAAAACAGGGACGGGTCGCTAAAAGCTGGCAGCGCAGGAAGCATGTCGAAGAGCAGGCCCGCCAGCCGGATGCTCCTGACGAGCAGGATGGGCAGATTACTGCCAAGGAGCAACAGCCGGCCAATCCAGCCCCGCCCCCTCCATCGACCGTGGTTTCAAACGTCGAGTCTGCCGTGCCGAACAAGGCGAAATCTATGGTGAAAACGGTTTCGTTCGATGTCGCCTCCGGGATCAAGACGACCATCATGACGGATGGCGCAATTCAGGAGGAGCCGTTCGACAGCCATATGCTGTCGAAGCTCGCCTTCGAGCAGGATAGTACGGGCAGCCTGACCGAGTTCGTCAATCAACTTCGCAAAGTCCCTCCCGAGGACATGACGGGCTCGACGGCAGCGCGGGCGGATCTCGCCGCAAACAATTCGTCGCCCGTACGGAACTGAAAGCGCTTTTTCATTTTTCATAAGGCATGATCGAAGGTGAGCTTTTGCACCCCGATCATGCCTTTCTGCGCCAGGCCAGTTTAAACCTTCGGCCAAGCTCTCTGCTCGCCGCGCATCGTCTCCCAGGCCTGGCTCAGGCGCATCACGCCCACGTCATCGTAACGCCTGCCGATGATCTGCAGGCCGATGGGGAGCCCGGTCTTCGTGAAACCGGCATTGATCGATGCGGCGGGCTGGTCAGACATGTTGAAGGCGACCGTGTAGCCGATATGCTCGAAGGGCTCCTCCGGATCGTGGATCGGAGAGGCCAGCTCTGCCTCGTAGGCCACGACGGGCGCGACGGGCGACAGCACGAAATCGAAGGCTTTCGTCGCGGCGATCGCGGCGTGGCGCATCACCATCATCTGGTTCATGCCCTGATAGACCTCCGCTCCCGTGAGCGACTTGCCGCCCTCGGCCCAGGCGAGGATGTAGGGCAGGACGCGTGCACGCTGCTCGTCGCTCAGGGCGCCGATATCCATCCAGGCGCGCTGGCGCCAGAAATCGTCGAGGCCGTCGAGCATTTCCCGCGTGATGAAAGGCGGCACTTCCTCGATGACGGCTCCCGCATCGGCGAAGGCTCGAACCGCAGCCTCGATGCAGGCGCGCACTTCCGGATCGAGGGCGATGCCGATGCCCGGCTCCATCATCACGCCAATCCTCAAGCCCTTGATGTCGATGTCGAGATCGAGCCAGGACAGGTCCTGGAAAGGCAGGCTCATGGTATCGCGAATATCGGGACGCGTCAGGCTCTTCATCATCAGCGCGGCGTCCTTCACACTGCGCGTCATCGGTCCGGCCACGCGGCCGTAATAGGGCGGATCGATGGGGATGCGGCCGAAGCTCGGTTTCAGCCCGAACACGCCGCACCAGCCGGCTGGCAGGCGGATGGACCCGCCGATATCCGTGCCGATATGGAACGGACCATATCCCGCGGCCGCCGCAGCTCCCGCGCCCGCCGAACTGCCGCCGGGATTCCTCGACAAATCCCACGGATTGCGCGAGAGCGGATGAAAGCTCGAAAGGCCGGAGGACAGCATGCCGTAATCCGGCATGGTGGTCTTGGCGAGAATGACGACGCCATCCTCCCGCAGGCGCGCGGCGGGCGGCGCATCTTCGGCGGCGGGAACGAGCGGCCGCGCCGCCGTGCCGAGCGGCACCGGCGTGCCTTTTGTCGCGATGTTCTCCTTAATCGTCGCAGGGATTCCGTCGAGCGGCTTCGCCGCCTTGCGCATCCAGCGTTCCTCGGAGGCTTTCGCGTCCTTCAAGGCGGCTTCGGGATCGAAGGCATAAAGCGCCTGGAGCTTGGGCTCGCAGGCTTCGATGCGTGCAATCACCGCCTTCACCACCTCAACGGGCGAGGCCTGCTTGCTGGCATAAGCCTCAAGAAGCTTAGGCCCGCTCCAATCGGCAAGATCTGCGATGGGTTCCCGGTTTGTATGGTGCGAAGAGGATTGTGCGCTCAACGTGAAAATCTCCCTTGGGCTTATTCTGGGCTTGTTGGATTCTGGCCGAACCCATGCTGCTTCATCACTTTCCCAGCGTAAACTGCTTTCAGCGAAGGTCTGGGAAGCTTGGCGTGCAGGACTTCAGGGATATGAAGCAGGAACCCTCTCTTCCAAGGGTCTGGCTTCCATTCGACTTTCCCGTCCGATGCTTCAGAAACGGGGGCAAAGCGGCAGGTCCGGCCTGTTCAGGCTGGCCCCTTCGCATCGAAAAGCGTCACAGCCCGTTTCGAGGCGATGCTGCGCCACCGTCGCTCCAGGAAAGCGCATACGGTTTCCGGTTCGGCGGCCGCCAGCCGCAGAAGCACGATCGGATAATTGTCGTAATGCGGCGTGGCATGGAAAATGTGCGGAACAGCCTCGATGAGCATTTCGCGCTCGTCAAAAGGAATGTCGAGGAGGACCAGGCTGCCATCCTCGGGCCGCAGGCGGGTCAACAGCTTTCCCCTCACCTTCAAGGCAGGCGTTCCGTACGAGGTCGAAGGGACGACCTCCGGAAGCGCGGAGGCGAGCATGACGATCTCGTCCCAAGTCAATGCCTTGATCCCATACCGTAGTCCCCGCCTTGAACGGTCGGCAGAATTCTTTTCGGTGCGCAATGCCGAACCGGGTCGTTTCGGCATTTAAACATACCCTTGCATGACATCGCTCCCCTCCAGGCCTGTCAACCGGAGTACATTGGTTGCCGGACCTGTCGATGCACCGAATAGCGTGGCGCCAAGGGGCGCAAGGGCCCCCTATCGTCCTTAATTGGATTGGCGAGTTTCCGGCAGTGCTGTATTTTCTGGGTGGGGGCGACATAACCGATAGGGGAGATGCGGTTATGGCTACACGGCGCTCATTCCTCATCGGCGCGGGCAGCGTTGCCGTCGCGGGGCCAGCCCTTCTTCGCGGGACATTGGCGGCAGAGCCCCTGCGGCTCGACCCGCAGCTTCCGGCAGGAACCCGCGCGGAAGCGATGCTGGAGGCGCTTCCCGGCAAGGTGCCGTTGATCAAGCTGAGCTATCGCCCGCCGAACTACGAAACCCCTCTCCATTATTTCAACGATCTTTACACGCCGAACGATGCTTTTTTCGTTCGCTATCACCTCTCGGATATTCCTGAGGTCGACCCCGCCCAATGGCGTCTGACTGTCAGCGGCGATGCAGCATCGAAGCCGTTCGAGCTGACCTTCGATAGTCTCAAGAACGATTTCGCCTCCGCCGAAATCGCCGCCGTCTGCCAGTGTTCCGGCAACCGGCGCGGCCTGTTTCAACCCCATGTCCCTGGCGTCGAATGGGGCTATGGCGCCATGGGCAATGCACGCTGGAAGGGCGCAAGGCTGAAGGAGATTCTCGACAGGGCGGGTCTTGCGAAGGAAGCGATTGAAATCTCCCTCGAAGGGGCGGATGGGCCGCCTTTCGACAAGACCCCGGATTTCGTCAAAAGCATCCCGATCTGGAAAGCGCTCGATCCCGATACCCTTGTCGCCTACGAGATGAACGGGCAGCCCCTGCCCCATTTCAACGGCGCACCGGCGCGTCTCATCGTACCGGGATGGACCGCGACCTACTGGATGAAGCACATCACCGGCATCAAGGCGCGCTCGATCCCGGAAGAGAACTTCTGGATGAAGTCGGCCTACCGTATCCCGGTGGGCAAGTTCCCGCTCGTTCAGCGCTTCCTCACGCAGGAGAATTCCGTCAACGCTCCGATCACCGAAATGGTCGTGAATTCCGTCATCACCACGCCAGCGGAGGGAGACACGGTGCCGATGGGCCGGCCGCTCACCGTCAAGGGCATGGCCTGGGATGGAGGCTATGGCATCACTCTGGTCGAGGTATCGACCGATGACGGCCAAACCTGGATGCGAGCCAAGCTCGGCCCGGATGCGGGCCGCTATTCGTTCCGGCCATGGTCGGCCGAGCTGAAGACGGATCGCAAGGGCCAGATGACAGTAATGGCGCGGGCCACCAACGCCATCGGCCAGACCCAGACTTCCATGCTGATCCAGAATCCCGCCGGCTACCACCACAACCTGATGCAGCGCGTCAGCATCACAGTCGCATGAGGCGTGCCATGTGGAGATTTTGTCTGACTGCCTTCGCCATCGTCACCGCGGCCACCCTGGCCCATGCCGACGAGACGGCGATCAAGCTGAAGGACGCACCGGGCCACGACGCCGTCATGAACAACTGCGCCGCCTGCCACAGCCTCGATTACATCCAGATGAACTCGCCGTTTCCGGACCGCAAAGTCTGGGAGGCTGAGGTGACGAAGATGATCAAGGCTTTCGGGGCTCCCATCGACGACGAGGATGCGAAGGCGATCGTCGATTATCTTGCCAAGAACTACGGTTCGGGCGGACCGACATAAATCGCCTGCAGAGCGTCAGGCTGCTTTTCGATCCTGTCAGAAAGGCAGCCCCGTATAGTTCTCCGCCAAGGATCGCGCAGCAGCTTCGGAACCGACCAGATAATCGAATTCCGCGCGCTGGATGCGGCGGCCGAAAGTGTCCGTTTCCGGGAAGGTGTGCAGGATCGAGGTCATCCACCAGGAAAAGCGCTCGGCCTTCCAGACGCGGCTCAGAACCCGGGCCGAGTAATGGTCGATGCCCACGGAGGAGCGCTCGCGGTAGAACTCGGTCATCGCCTCGGCAAGGCAGTCCACATCACTGGCGGCCAGATTGAGGCCCTTGGCGCCTGTCGGGGGTACGATATGCGCGGCGTCGCCCGCCAGGAACAGGCGGCCGAACCTCAAGGGCTCCGCCACGAAGCTGCGCAAGGGCGCAATCGACTTTTCGATGGAGGGACCAATGATCAGCTTTTCCGCCGTCTCGGAATCGACGCGGCGGCGCAGTTCGTCCCAGAAGCGCGCGTCGGACCAGGCCTCGACCTTCTCATCGGCCGGCACCTGCACATAATAGCGGCTGCGCGTCGGCGACCGCATGGAGCAGAGCGCAAAGCCGCGCTGGTGATGGGCGTAGATCAGCTCGTCAGAGACGGGCGGCTTGTCCACAAGGATGCCGAGCCAGCCGAAGGGGTAGACGCGCTCATATGTGCGTAACGCATCTTGCGGCACGCTGGCACGGGAGACGCCGTGATAGCCGTCGCAGCCGGCGATGAAATCGCACGCGATCTCATGTTCTACGCCGCCCTTGCCGAAGCGGACCTTCGGACTGTCGCTGTCAAACCCGTGGAGCGAAACACCTTCGGCCTCGTAGATGGTCTTGGCCCCCGAGGCATCACGCGCATTCATCAGGTCGTGTGTGACCTCGGTCTGGCCATAGACCATGACCGTGCGGCCGATCAATTCCCGGAAATTGAAGCGATGCCTGTCGCCGTCGAAGCAGAACTCGACGCCGTCATGAACGAGACCCTTCGCACGCATTCTTTCGCCGGCTCCGGCCTTGTCCAGCAGCTCGACCGTGCCTTGTTCGAGCACGCCCGCGCGAATGCGGCCAAGAACGTAATCCTGGCTGCGCCGCTCCAGGATGATCGTGTCGATCCCCTGGTTGTCCAGCAGACGCCCCAGCAGAAGTCCAGCCGGGCCCGCGCCGATAATGACGACCTGTGTGCGCATGGCCGATTTCCTCCAACGGCGGCTTCAGCCGTGTCTGTCGTGGAAGAAGGATGGCCCGCCATCCGCCATGATGGCCATGGACAAAGCACGCATTGGATAGGACAATTCGAACATTCCATGCGATAGGCGACAAGCCATGAGCACGATCCCGACCTACGCTCTCTATGGGGAATACAAAGACGATCCGGGCGCGGACTGGGTGCATTGCGAGACGATCCAGTCCCGCAGCCGCTTGCATAATTACGTGATCCAGCCGCACCGACACGAGCGGCTCTTCCAGATCCTTCACCTGGCCAGCGGAAGGGCCGAGATCGTCGTGGACGGACGGCACACCATGCTCGACGCGCCCTGCATCGTCGCTCTCCCCCCGATGGTCGTGCATGGCTACACCTTCTCGCCCGATGTGGGCGGCACCGTGCTGACCCTCTTCGAGCGGCGGCTGGCATCGATCCTCGACGCGGCGGAGGATATCGAGGCGACCTTTCAATCCGTGCAGATCGTGCCTCTGGCACGGCATCCGGAGATCGCCCAGACACTCGCAGCGGACATGGCACATCTCGCCGCCGAATTCGCAGGCCGGGCCTCGGGCCGCCTTGCCATGATCGAGGCGCGTCTGGCTCTGATCCTCATCGCGCTTCACCGCCTTCAGGGCGCGGGCCGTCAGGCATCGCCTGAGGCGCATGCCCGCGCGTTTCACCATGTCATGCGGTTTCGCCAGCTCGTCGACCAGGAGTTTCGCAGCCACAAGCCGATCGAGATCTATGCCCGGAGGCTCGGCCTCACTGCGACGCATCTCAACCGGATCTGCCGCGAGCACTTAGGTGAGACGGCGCTCGGCATCGTCCATCAGCGGATCGTGCTTGAAGCCAAGCGCTACCTGACCTTCACCTCTTTGAGCGCCAAGGAGGTCGCGCTTGCTCTCGCCTTCGACGATCCGTCTTATTTCACACGCTTCTTCAAGCGCGAGACGGGACTCTCGCCGATGGCATTCAGGGCCTTGCAGAAGTAGACGGCTCAAGCGCCTTTCGCGGGAGAGGTCGAAAGCGCGAAGCTCATTTGCGAAACCAGCGCGAGCGCCTTGCTCAACCCAGCTCCCGCCGTCACCGCCATCTGCGGCAGGATGAGCCATTCGAGCGTCCAGGCCGCGCCCGAGCGCTCGTTCTCGTGCACCAGCGCCTGATGCAATGTGCCGAGAAGGCCCGCATTGAAGCGCGCCAGAGCCACGAGCACTTCCGCTGGAACGGGGTTGGATTTGTGCGGCATGGCCGAGGAGCCGCCGCCGGTTGCGAGGCGCACCTCGCCGACCTCGTTCTGCGCCATCAACGCTATATCCTGCCCGATCTTGCCGAGCGTTCCGGAGAGCAGCGAGAGCCACGCGGCGAATTCCCCGATCCGGTCGCGCTGCGAATGCCAGGAGGGCGCGAAGCCGAGGCCGAGGCGCTCCGCCATGGCATCCGCCACGGCATCGCCATGGCCCCTGAATTCGCGGCGGGTGCCGATCGGCCCTCCGAGTTGAATCACGAGCAGGCGCGGCAGCATGTCCCGCAGGGTTTCCCCGTGGCGCTCCAAAGGCTGAATCCAGGTGTCGACCTTGTCGGCCGCCGTGAAGGGCAGCGCCTGCTGCATGCGTGTATGCGCCATGATCCGGACGGCGCCGTCCCGGTCCTTCAGGCGGACGAGGGCATTCACGAGCGCCTCGATACGGCGTTCGAACAAGGCCGTGAGGTCCTTGAGGCGCAGGATCAGGCCCGTATCGATGATATCCTGGCTCGTAGCGCCCAGATGAACCGCCTTGGCATGAGGCTCGCCCACTGCGGCGCGCAATTGCTTCACGAGTTCGGGCACAACCACGCCGTCCTGCGCCAGACCTCGGGCCAGGCCGTTCCAGTCGGGCTCGAAAGCGCGGCAGACTTCCGCGATCCGAAAGGCGGCATCCTCATCGATCAGACCGATCTCGGCCTCGGCCTCCGCGAGTGTCGCCTCGATCCGAAGCATGGCGCTCAGTTCGGCCTCGTTGGAAAAGAACGCCCCCACCTCCTCGTCGCCGACGAGGGTTTGAAGCAGCGGGAATGGGAGCTGTTCCGTGGCCATGATCGAACAGCCTAAATGGCCTCGAGGGCGATGGAAATGCCCTGCCCGACACCGACGCACATGGTGGCGAGAGCGCGCTTTTTGCCCATGAGTTTCAATTCGAGCGCCGCCGTGCCGGTGATGCGCGCGCCCGACATGCCGAGCGGGTGGCCGAGCGCGATGGCGCCGCCATTCGGATTCACATGCTTCGCATCCTCCGGGATGCCGAGCTCGCGTAGGACCGCGATGCCCTGGCTGGAGAAAGCCTCGTTCAGCTCGATCACATCGAAATCCGACGGCGTCAGCCCGAGACGAGCGCAGAGCTTCTTCGTGGCGGGCGCCGGACCGATGCCCATGATGCGCGGAGGAACACCCGCCGTCGCCCCGCCGAGAACGCGGGCGATGGGCTCGAGGCCATATTTCCGCACGGCTTCCTCCGACGCGACGATCAGCGCGGCCGAGCCGTCATTGACGCCGGACGCATTGCCCGCCGTCACCGTTCCGTCCTTACGGAACGGCGTCGAGAGCTTGGCGAGACCCTCCAGAGTCGTGTCGGCACGCGGATGCTCATCCGTGTCGACGACGACCGGATCGCCCTTGCGGCGCGGAATGACGACCGGCACGATCTCCTTGGCGAAGCGACCGTTCGCCTGGGCGGCGGCAGCCTTCTTCTGCGAGCGCAGGGCGAAGGCGTCCTGGTCGACGCGGGAGACACGGAAATCCTCGGCCACGTTCTCGCCGGTCTCCGGCATGGAATCGACGCCGTATTGTTGCTTCATCAGCGGATTGATGAAGCGCCAGCCGATGGTTGTGTCGTGGATCTCGTTGGCGCGGGAAAACGCGGCCTCGGCCTTCGGTAGGACGAAGGGGGCGCGGGACATGGACTCGACGCCGCCTGCAATCATCAGCTCCGCCTCACCCACCTTGACGGCGCGGGCGGCAGCGATGACTGCATCCATGCCGGAACCGCAGAGCCGGTTGATGGTGGTTCCCGAGATGGAGCCGGGCAGGCCCGCGAGCAGCAGGGACATGCGCGCGACATTGCGATTGTCCTCGCCCGCCTGATTGGCGCAGCCATAGATCACATCGTCGATGGCTTCGAAATCGAGGTTCGGATGGCGCTCCATCAGTGCCTTCAGCGGAACCGCGCCGAGATCGTCCGCGCGGACGCCGGACAGCGCGCCGGCATAGCGGCCGATGGGCGTGCGCAGATAGGCGCAGATATAGGCTTCACGCATTGTCAGGCTCCCTTCTTGCCGCCATGGGCCCGCTCGGTGCGCGCCTGGAGATCGCGCAGGGTCGTAAGTTCCAGCTCGGTCGGTGGCGGCGTCTCTTCGACGTGCTCCGCAAAACCCACCTTCCAGCCGCAGGTCTCCTGCACCTGTTCCCGCGTCACGCCTGGATGCATTGACACGACCGTGAATTCCTTGGTTTCCGGATCCGGCTTCCAGAGCGCCAGATCGGTGATCAGGAGCGTCGGCCCCTTGGTCCCGATGCCGAGGCGCTTGCGATGATCGCCGCCCTCCCCGTGACCGAAGGAGGTATAGAAATCGATTGTCTCCACCATGCCGCGGGTCGCCTGCTTCATGGTGATGAACACCTCCTTGCAGGAGGAGGCGATTTCCGGCGCGCCGCCGCCGCCGGGCAGGCGCACCTTGGGGCGATGGTAGTCGCCGATCACGGTGGTGTTGATGTTGCCGAAGCGGTCGAGCTGCGCCGCGCCGAGGAAACCGATAGAGATCCGCCCGCCCTGCAGCCAGTAGCGGAACATCTCTGGCACCGACACGGTCGTCAGCGCCGTCTCGCACAATTCGCCGTCGCCGATGGAGAGCGGCAGCACATCCGGAGCGGTTCCAATGGTGCCGCTCTCATAGATCAGGGTGATGTCGGGCGCGTGCGTCAGCCGCGCGACGTTGCAGGCGGCCGAGGGCGCGCCGATGCCGACGAAGCACACATCGTCATTGGAGAGCGCGCGGGAAGCCGCGATGGTCATCATCTCGTTGGGGGTGAAAGCGGAGATGGCCATTTCCTCAAAGTCCCTTCACGCGGGACGCGAAGACCTCAGGTCCCGCATCGAGCACGTTCTGTTTCATCCATTGGGTAAAGAGATCGCGGTCGGCGGAAATCTTGTCCCATTCGAGATAGGCGGCGTTGTCGCGGCCGTAATAACCGTGCGTGTAGGACGGATGCGCACCGCCCGACACGTGGGCGATCGCGGTCACGGTCCAGTGCGGCAGCACGCAGAGATTCGGATGCAGATCGTCGAAATCGTCGACGATTTCCTCGACCGTCACCACGGCGCGCTTGGCTGCGAGCACCGCCTCTTTCTGCACGCCGATGATGCCCTCGATCAGCACGTCACCGCGCCGGCTCGCCTTCTGGGCATGGATGAACGACACATCGGGACGATGCGCGGGCACCGCCGCCAGTTCCTCGCCGGTGAAGGGGCAGGTGATGTTCTTGATCGCGGGATTGACCTCTTTCAATCCCGCGCCCCGATAGCCGCGGAAGACCGCGCAAGGCAGGCCCGCCGCGCCCGCCTCATAGGCATTGGCCATGGCCGCGTGGCTGTGCTCCACGGTTTCGATGGCGCGCGGCCACTTGTTCTCGATGGCGTCCCGCATCCGACGCAGGAGGCCGACGCCCGGATTGCCCGCATAGGAGAAGATGACCTTCTTCGCGAGGCCCATGCCGATCATCTGGTCGTAGACGATGTCCGGCGTCATGCGGATCAAAGTCAGGTCCTTGATGCCCTGGCGGATGACCTCATGGGCGGCGGCATGGGGAATGAGATGGGTAAACCCCTCGAACGCGACTGTGTCGCCGTCGCGCAGGTTCTCGGCGACAGCCTGTTTGAGGCTCTGAAACTTGGCCATGATACGCTTTCAGGTGACGATCAGATATCGAAGAACACGGTTTCCTTCTCGCCCTGGAGACGGATGTCGAAGGTGTAGGTCGGGCTTCCGTTTTCCTCAGTGCGCGCGGCGATGAGGGTCGGTACGCGGACCTTGTGCTCGATGCGGGCAAGTACCGGGCATTCCGCGTTGGCGGCCTCCTCGTCGCCGAAATACATGCGCGTGTGGAGGCCGATATTGATGCCCCGCGCCACGATCCAGAACGTGATGTGCGGCGCCATCGGGCGGCCGTCGGGATAAGGCACACGTCCGGGCTTGATGGTCTCGAAGCGGTATTCGCCCGTCACGCCATCGGTCGGCTGGCGCCCCCAGCCGGTGAAGTGCGGATCCGCCTGCCCGCGCCTCTCCTGCGGGCTGTTGTAGAAGCCGTTCGCGTCCGCCTGCCAGATCTCGATCAGGGCGTCCTTCAGCGGCGTTCCGCTGCCGTCGAAGACGCGGCCCTTGACGATGATCCGCTCGCCCTTCGTCTCAGGGTCGACGAGAACGAGTCCAAGATCCTCCTGCCACACGCCGGTGATCTCGACCCAGTTCGGGGTGGCGCCGATATGCACATAGGGACCGGCTGTCTGCGAAGGCGATTCCTTCAAGTGTCCGAGCTTCTGTACCATCAGTTCCCCTCCATCCGGTTTTCGAACATGGTCGAGCGGCGGCCGCGCAGGACGATGTCGAACTTGTAGGCCAGCGCATCCATGTGAATGGTGTTGTTGCGGTCGAGCGCCGCGACCAGCTGCTCGATGGCCGCCTTGTCGGGAATGGTGGACACGATGGGGCATTGCCAGATCATCGGATCGCCCTCGAAATACATCTGCGTGATGAGCCGCTGGGCGAAGGCGTGTCCAAAGACCGAAAAATGGATATGCGCCGGACGCCACTCGTTGACGCCGTTGGGCCAGGGATAGGCGCCAGGCTTGATGGTCCTGAACCAGTAGCGCCCCTCCTGATCGGTGATCGTGCGGCCGCAGCCGCCGAAATTCGGGTCGAGGGCGGCTAGGTAGGTTTCCTTCTTGTGCCGGTAGCGTCCACCAGCATTGGCCTGCCAGAACTCGAGGAGCGCGCCCGGCACCGGACGGGCGTTTTCGTCCAGCACGCGGCCATAGACGACGATGCGCTGGCCGATCGGATCGCTATCCTTGGCGTAGTTGCGGATGAGATCGTTATCGAGCGGCCCGATCCTGCTCTGCCCGAACACGGGCCCGGTCATTTCCGAGATCGTGTTATCGAGCGAGAGCAACGGATATTGCGGCGCGCGCAGCACCGACGTCTTGTACTGCGGCGTATAGGCCGGCGGGTGCCAGCTCCGGTCGCGTCGATAGAATGATCCGTGGTCCGACATGAATTCTCTCCCTCGAGCCGCGCCGCGCCCGGCGCCGGTTCAGTTCCGTTACCGTCACTTCTCCGGCTGCGGGCTCTGCTCCATTTCCGCGTAGGTCTTCTTGACGATCTTGAAAGCATGGTTGGCGGCGGGCACGCCCGCATAGACCGCCACATGTAGCAGCGCCTCGCGGATATCCTCCTTCGTTGCGCCGGTGTTGCGCGTGGCGCGCACATGCATGGCGACCTCGTCGTCATGCCCGAGCGCCGCCAGCAGCGCGATGGTGACGATGGAGCGCTCGCGCTTGGTGAAGTTCGGCCGCGACCAGACCGATCCCCAGGCCCCTTCGGTGATGAAGGTCTGGAAATCTGCGTCGAACTCGGTCATCTGGGCGCTTGCCCTATCCACGTGGGCGTCCCCCAGAACCTCTCGACGGACGGCCATGCCGGCCTTGTAACGCTCGCTCTCAGACAAGTCCGGCCTCCTTGAAATGGTGGTCGATCAGCGCCGTCAGCGCATCGGGCTGCTCAATGCAGGGAATGTGCCCAGCTCCATGGATGATCTCGAAATGCGCGCCGGGAATGAGCTTGGCGGTACCACGCACCAGATCGGGCGGCGTGGAGCCGTCCTGGTCGCCGACCACGCACAGGGTCGGCGCCTTGATGCGCGACGCATCCGCCGTCAGATCCGCATCGCGAATGGCGGCACAGGTTCCCGCATAACCATGAGCGGGCGTGCGGATCAGCATGTTGCGCCAGCCCACATAGTCCGCATCCCGCGTCTCGCGGAAAAACGGCGTGAACCAGCGTTCCAGAATGCGCTCGGCGATCGACTCGATCCCTGTGCTTTCGACGGCGGCGATGCGCTCGTTCCACGTCTCCGGCGTGCCGATCCTGGCAGCCGTGTCGCAGAGGACGAGCGCGCTCACCCTGTCCGGCGTCCTGACCGCGAGGCGTTGCGCGATCATGCCGCCGACCGACAGGCCCACGATCGCGGCGGGTCCGATGCCGAGCCGGTCGAGCAGCGCCAGGAGATCGTCGGCGTGATCGTCAATCGTGTAAGGCGCAGGCGGCGCATCGGACAGGCCGTGACCGCGCTTGTCGTAGAGGACGATCCGGAAACGGTCGAGGAAGGCGGGCACCACCTCCCGCCAGATGCGGAAATCGCTTCCCAGGGAATTGGAAAAGACGAGCACCGGCCCCTCGGATCGTCCGAGAACCCGATGATGAAGAACGATGTCGTTTGCGCGTGTGAAAGCCATGAACCTAACTCAATGCAAGGAACCGACGCCAAGAAATTGCTCGACGCGTTCCTCGTCCGCCCGCAAGGCCTCGCTGGTGCCCTGGAAGACGATGCGTCCGCGCTCGAGGATCATGACGCTATCCGCGAAATCGAGCGCGCTTTCGATGCGCTGCTCCACCAAAAGGACAGTCATCTGCCCACCGGAGGCCAGCCGCGTGAAGGCTTCCATGAGTTCATCGCAGATAACCGGCGCCAGCCCTTCGAGTGGCTCGTCGAGAAGAAGCACCGACGGGCGACCGAGAATGGTGCGGGCGGTCGAGAGCATCTGCTGCTCGCCGCCGGACAATTGCCAGCCGAGATTGCGCCGCCGCTCATGCAGGCGCGGAAACATGTCGTAGGCTTCCTGAACGGCGCTGCGCGGCCGGCCTTTCAGGCCGACGAGCAGGTTTTCCTCCACCGTCAGGGAGCGGAAGATGTCGCGCGTCTGCGGAACCAATCCCAGGCCGCTGAGCGCGCGATCCGCGCACCTGAGATCGGACACGTCCCGGCCGTCGAGCAGGATTTCGCCGCCATAGCGCCGGGTCAGCCCCATGAGGCTCGACAGAAGCGTGGTCTTGCCCATGCCGTTGCGGCCCAGGATCGACAGGCGCGCGCCCGCGGGCACCGAGAACGACAGGTTCTCCAGCACGATCGTCGGACCATAGCCCGCACTCAGGTTGCGGACTTCAAGCGACTCTGCGGGCATTGGCATAGCTTCCCAGATAAGCTTCGCGAACCTTGTCGTTCGCCGCGACCTCCGACGGCAGGCCCTCGAAAATGACCTCCCCCGCCGCCAGCACGACCACGCGCCTGGCGAAGCGGAAGACGAGATCCATGTCATGCTCGATCATCAGCACCGCGAGGCTCGACGGCAGGCGTTCCAGGGCCTGCTCGATGCGCGGCGTCTCGCTCGACGGCACGCCCGCAGCCGGCTCGTCGAGGAGCAGCACCTTGGGCTTCAGGGCGAGCGCGATGGCGATTTCCAGCAAGCGCTGCTGGCCATAGGCGATCTCGCCGACCTTGCGCCTCGCCACATCGAGAAGGCCGAGGGTGCCGAGCAGCCCTTCCACTTCATCCATCACGTCGGCATTGCCGTGAAAGCGGCCGAGGATGCGGGAAGCCTTCCTCTCCCGTTGCAGCACGGTGAGGGTGACATGCTCCTCCGGCGTCATGTCGGAGAAGAGCCGCGTCACCTGGAAGGTGCGAACCAGGCCTTTGCGCACCCGACGGACCGCACCGAGATTCGTCACGTCCTCGCCGTGGAGAACGACGCGCCCGGCGCTCGGCTGGATCTGCCCCGTCACCAGATTGACGAAGGTGGTCTTGCCGGCGCCGTTGGGGCCTATCAGCGCAA
This sequence comes from Microvirga sp. 2TAF3, assembly GCF_052114965.1. Lineage (NCBI taxonomy): Bacteria > Pseudomonadati > Pseudomonadota > Alphaproteobacteria > Hyphomicrobiales > Methylobacteriaceae > Microvirga > Microvirga sp. 2TAF3. The sequence goes on from NZ_JBFRFT010000004.1 coordinate 227,428, forward strand.
GTCTCTCGCCCTCGGACATCGCAAGGTCGATGTTGCGGTTGACCGCAAGCCCGCCGAACGATTTCGACAATCCTTCGACGCGAAACAGTTCGCTCATGGCTGCCCTCCCCTGGCTCCGTGCCTCGCCAGGAAAACCTTGTCGAGGACGCCGCCGAGACCGCCGGGCGCGACCAGCACGACGGCGATCAGCAGGGCGCCGACCATGGTCATCCAGTGGAAGGGGTTGATGGCGGAGACGATGTGCTCGAACCCCATGAAGATCACCGTTCCGACCAAGGCGCCGTAGAGGCTGCCGAGCCCACCGAGCACCAGCATGACGAGTGAGTTGGCGGAGAGTTCGAAGCTCACGCTGTCGAGGCCGACCACCTGGGTCGAGAGCGCGGCGAGCGCTCCGCCCATGCCCGCGACAGCTCCGGAAATCACGAACATCTTCAGAAGGACGGGAAACACGAAGGCGCCCATGGCACGGATGCGGACCGGGTCCTCCTTGATGCCCCGGCAGAGCATGCCGAAGGGCGAGGACACGACGAATTTCAGGGCGACGAAAACCGCGACCAGCAGGGCGAGACCGAAGAGATAGGCCGTGCGCCCCCAGAGATCGAACGCGAAGGTGCCGAAAAGCGGGCTCGGGCTGAAACCGGCGAGACCGTCGCTGCCGCCCGTATAGGCTGAGGCCTTGTTCGCGGCTTCATGAAAAAGCTGCACGATGGCGATGGAGAGAACGAGCTGCGCAAGCCCATGGGCGCGCAGCATGATCGTGCCCATGACGAGGCCCGCCGCCGCGCCGGCCACCGCGCCGATGGCGATCAGCGTCATCGGCTCCGTGATGCCGTTCACGCAGGCGATGCCGGCCGCATAGGCGCCCGCGCCGTAGAGTGCCGCCTGCCCCAGCGACGCGACGCCGCAATAGCCGACGATGAGATCGAGCGACAGGACCAGCAGCGCCGCCGCGATCACGCGGGTCAGCAGCGCGAGGTTGTCAGGGAACAGCCAATATCCGGCCGCACCCGCAGCGATGATCAGGGTCAGTCCGACCACATCGCGCAGGAGCCGCGAGTTTGCTGGCGGGATGGTCGCAAGTCTGTCCGATTTGGCGATCACCTGCACGCTACTGGGCCCTTCCGAGGAAACCACGCGGGAACACGCAGACGATGGCGATGACGGCGGCGTAGACGAAGAAATTGCCGAAATCGGGCATCAGATAACGCCCCGTCGTGTCGATTGCACCGAGCACGAGGCAGGCCAGCAGCGCGCCGGGGATAGAGCCCGCGCCGCCGACCGAGACCACCACCAGGAAAGTCACCATGTAGCGCAGCGCGTAATAAGGCTCGATGGGCAGGAACTCGGCTCCGACCACGCCGCCGAACGCCGCCAGCCCCATGGCGATGGCGAAGCTGATGGCATAGACGACCTGCGTGCGCACGCCGAGCGCATCGGCCATGGCCGCGTTGTCGACCGTCGCCCGCAGCTTGATGCCGAACATCGTCCGCTCGATCAGGAACCAGAGCCCGGCCGCGACGACGACGCCGCAGGCCATCACGAAAAGCCGATGCGCCGCCACCGTCCGGAAGCCGATATCCACCGGCTCGGCAAGGCTCGGGGGAAGTGGAATGGTCTTCAGCGTCGGGCCGAAGAAGTAATTGGTGATGCCGATCACGCAGAAGGTGATGCCGATGGTCATCAGAACCTGCGTCAGCTGCGGACTGCCGTAGATCCGGCGATAGAGAAACCGTTCCAGCGGGATCGAGATGGCAATCGTGCCCAGGATCGCCAGCAGGATCGCCGCTGCATAACCTGTTCCCAGCTCGCGCTGCGCATAGGATGCGATATAGCCGGCGATCATCGCGAAGGCGCCGTGGGCGAGATTCACCACTCGCATCAACCCCATCGTCAGCGACAGCCCGATGCAGATGATGAAGAGCGCCATGCCATAGGCGAAGGCGTCGATCGCGATGCTGAAGATGGTCTGCATGAATACGTCCCGATCAACGATGACCAAGGAATGCGATCCGAGCGGCGCAGCCCTCTCCGGACCGCGCCGCTCGCAAATTCTGCGGCGATGCCGCCTTTACTGGGTGGCGAGACCCGGATCCTTCTGGTTCGGGAAGGTCTGGATTTCCTTGTTGTAGCTCTTGCCGTCCGCGCCCTTGGCGACTTCGCGCAGATAGATGTTTTCCGTGATGTGGCGGGTCTCCGGGTCGATGCTCACAGGGCCGCGCGGACTGGTCCAGGCCATGCCCTTCACCGCATCCACCGCCTTCTTGGCATCCTGCTTACCGTCCGTCGCCTCGATCATCTTGTAGATCACATGCATGCCGTCATAGGCGCCGACAGCCGGGAAGGAGAGCTGGTCGGCCCCGCCGACGGCCTTCGTGGCGGCCTCGACGAAGCGCTTGTTCTCCGGCGAATCGTGCGACACCGCGTAATGGAAGGTGGTGAGCAGGCCGAAAGCGCCGTCGCCGAGAGCCGGCAGGTCGGATTCCTGCGTCAGGTCGCCCGGCGCGAGGAACTTGATGCCCGCCTGCTTCAGGCCGGTCTCGTTATAGGCCTTCACGAAGCCGAGCGTGGTTGGGCCGGAAGGAAGAAAGGCGAAGACAGCATCGGCTTTCGAATCGCGCACGCGCTGCATGATCGGGCTGAAATCGTTGGTATTGAGCGGCATCCTCACCGACTCGACAACCTGCCCGCCAGCCGCCTCGAAAGCCTTCTTGAAGGCGACTTCCGCATCGACGCCCGGGCCGTAATCGCTGACCGCCGTGATGACCTTCTTGATGCCGCGCTCGATCGCGATCTTGCCGAGCGGGGTCGTGGTCTGCGCTGTCGTGAACGAGGTGCGCACCACCAGCGGCGATTGGGTCATGATGGCCGAGGTCGCCGCGTTGAAGATGACGAGCGGCGTGTTGGCCTGAGTCAGGAGCGGCGTGATCGCCATGGCGTCCGGCGTGAAGTAGACGCCGCCGAGATACTGCACCTTGTCCTTGACGATCAGCTCCTGCGCCAGGGCACGCGATTGCTGCGGATTGGCCGCCGGCAGATCCCGGTAGATAATCTCGATGTCGTGACCTTTCACCGACTTGCCGTTGAGGGCCATATAGGCCTCGACCCCGGCCTGGAAGTTCTTGCCCTGCAGGGCAAATGGCCCCGAAAACGGGCCGATGATGCCGACCTTGATCGTATCCGCCGCGGCCGCGACTGTTCCGGCGAGCAGCGCGCCGATGGCGGCACAGAGAAGCTTCTTCCCAGACATCCTTATCTCCTCCCAGAGCCGCCTCGGTCTCATTGCCCAGGACCTGCGGTCTCTCATTAGTCTATGGTCTCATCTGTGTGCGAATTGCGAACATTGAAATCCATACCGAACATGAAGTACAACTCTGCGCGATGGTGTCAAGGCTACCAAAGTCCATCGCACCGGCCATTATGGAGTTTGCATGCGCCAGAGCGAAGCCAATATGAGCGGGGCGGAAGATCGTGACTTCGTTGCCAGCCTCGAAAAGGGCCTTTCCGTCATCGAGGCTTTCGATGCAAGCCGGCCGCGGCTGACCCTGTCAGATGTGGCGAAGCTGACGGGCATCACGCGCGCCGCTGCCCGGCGCTATCTGAAAACGCTGACGAAACTGAACTACGCCGATTTCGACGGCCGCTATTTCAGCCTCAGCCCGCGCATCCTGCGGCTCGGCTATTCCTACCTGTCCTCCAGCTCCCTCCCCGCCCGCGTGCAGCCCTTCCTCGAACGGATTTCGGAACAGACGGGCGAATCCAGTTCGGCGGCGATTCTCGACGGGGACGACATCGTCTATATCGCCCGCTCGGCCACCCAGCGCATCATGTCGGTGAGCCTCGGAGTCGGCACCCGCCTTCCCGCCTATTGCACGTCGCTCGGCCGGGCGATCCTCGCCTATCAGCCTGACGATGTCCTCGATGCCTATCTCCGGCGCGTCCGTCTCGACCCGAGGACGCCCAAGACCATCACGAAGAAACCGGAGCTGCGCGCCGCGCTCGAAACCGTCCGTTCCGAGGGCTGCGCCGTGATCGACGAGGAACTGGAGCTCGGCCTGCGCTCCATCGCCGTACCCCTGATACAGGAGAACGGCACGGTCCGTATCGCACTGAACATCGGCACCCAGGCCGCCCGCGTCCCCGCAGCCGAGATGCAGAAGCGCTTCCTTCCGCCGCTTCAGGAAGCCACCGAGACGCTCCGCCGAATCCTGTGACGGGCCCGCCGGGAGATATGGCGCCATCGGGCGATAAAACGACGCTTTCAGGCAAGACGACTTCGTCGCTTTCGGGGAACGTCGCTGGTGGACCGACCGCCTGCAACGGTCTTCAGAAAGCTTGCCGCCGCATCGACATCCATCACTACGGTTCCAGGACTGTCGTCTTCCGCGACTGACGAAAGCGGCGCGGAAGTCCCACGCCTATCTCATGGATGTTTCGAAGCGCAAGACAAGCGTGTCCCTGCGGGTTCAAGGCCGGCCTCTGGATCGAACGCGTCAGAAATCGCGCTGGATGCGGAAACGCGCCTGGACGGTGGAATCCGAACTGATCAGGCGGGGGAAGGAACCGCCGGTTCCGGCCTGCAAGGCGAGGATGCGCCCCCTGGTTTCGGCGATGACATAGATGACCTCGGCGCCGATGTTCAGGCCGGAGACTGGCGACCAGAAAGTGTTGGTGCCAAGGCGCCATTCCCTGAAATCCGGCAGGCCGGTCACGTTGCCGACGGGGCCGATGGCCGTCGCCGGGCCGGTGAAATCGACATGGGCGAATGATCCGAAGATGCTCGTGCGGAACGTCGGCGTCCAGTAATGGGTGTATCCGCCTGCCACCGACCATCCGATCGAGTTTTTCAACTGGCCGGTCGCCGTATCCACATACACGTCGACGGCCGGTGTGCTGATGAGACCTGCCCCCCACACATTGAGCAGGTCGCTGCCGAAGCCGATATAGCCAAGGGCCCCTTGCGTATAGCCCAGTGACAGCCAGGCGGCGTCGCCGGCCGCGATCATCGGCAGGTTCACGCCAGCCTGAAAGCCGACGGCAAAGCCATATTCCGTATCCGGGAAAAACGCGGAACGGGGAATGATGCCGGTGACGAGATTGGCGCTGCGGTTCTGATGAATGGCACCCGAGATCTGCGCGGAGCCCCAGGTACCGGCATAGCGCACATTGCCGATCAGGTCGGGCATACGCTCGCCGCCATAGGTCAGCACCGCCTGACCGGCAATCGGGGTAAAGGTATTGTTCTGACGGCGGCCATAGCCTTCTTCGACGGAGATCGAGGCGGAAAGGCCATTGCCGAAGGAATAGGTATAGGCGATCAAATCGACATCCGGCGCATCGTCGAAGCGCAGCGTGCCCATATGGGTTACTGGCAGGTCCGGGTTTGAGAACAACGAGGTGACACGACCCGCCGTCAGGCCGCCGAACTGCACGAAGGCCTGTCCCGTGCCGAAGGTCGTGTTGGGCGCGCCGGGGCTGTTGTAGGGCAGACCCGAGACACGCGTGATCTCGAAGCGGAAGAAGGCCCGCAAGAACCCGTAGGCCGTCGCGGTTCGTGCATCGAGCTGAATGCGGCCACGCGTGCGGAACCCGATAATGTCGTCGGCGCGGGTCAGCGGCTCAGCATACATCACTTCGGCGCGCGCACGGCCGCCGACGCGCAGGCAGGTCTCGGTGCCGGGGATATAGAAGAAGCCTGCCCCGAACACGGAACAGACGCGGACATATTCGACGGGCTGGACGCTCTTGGCGGGAAGATCGGCGGCTTGAGCGGCGGTGAATGCGGCGGCGCTGGCCGCGAGTCCAAAGATAAGGCTTCCGGGGCGCTTCATGAATTGGCCTCCAACGGCCTGATTCCCTACGACGTGCAGGCCTCAGCGCGCCAATTCAGAAGTATTTTCCCAGTACTAGTCAATCATCCTTATGGAGAGAATAATCCCCCTTATTTGTTGATATCGTATTATGGAGACGCCCGTGAATGTCGGTTCCGGACATCGACCGGAATCTGTATTCAGCTCCATTGTTATCGCGGGCCGAAGGCCTTCGCTATCGCCGCCGCCCCTGCCGTTCCCGCAACAACGTATGGGCTTCCATGTTTCCTCGGGCCTGCCGCATGATGTCCGCGTAGGTGCCGTCCTTCATCTTTTTCACCATGTCTTCCCGGACCGACTGAAAGTCGCTCTGAAGCCCTCCCCCGTTACCTAAATTTCCAGGAGAGAAGGACTCGAACGCACCCGACGGATTGCTGCTTTGCGCGAATGCGCCGGACACCTGAAGCACAAGCCACGTTGCGATAGAGAGAACACCGAGCATCGTCCGCATGGCACACCTCGTCGAAATATCGCAGGAAATACCGGATTCAGCTTACTCAAATTCATTGTGCGGAATCACATTGCGTAACAAACGGCCGCGGTCGGAAGTTCCTCTCCTTGCTCGAGGGTTTCCGGATCGTGTGTGAATGCCCGATGGAAATTGCGTATGTCCCTCCTGGCAAAACGCTTCTTGATTACTCCGTCCGGATAAGCTTGATCCGCACGCATCTCCTCCGGCGTATCAACGGCACTCACGACCCGCCCTGCGCATCGCCGCCGTGACGCCCTTGAGCGAGAAGGTGTAGCTGGTCCTGTTCCCGCGCTTCGAGACGGCCTCGACCGTCATGATCCGTCCCTTCATGAGCGCAGCCATGAACTCGCCCTCGCGCTCCTCGCGGCGCAGCCAGGCATAATGCCCGCGCGGGATCATCGTGAACGGCGTGTCGTCCACAAAAACCCGAATGGCCTCCGGGGCAAAATCATAACCCGTGCGAAGGCTCGCCTCGCTGCTGGCCTTAGCGTGATTGCGATGACGGATAGCAAAACTCACCCGTCCATGGTCAAGGTTGTCAGGTTTTTTCGACAACGTCTCCGCATAGATATAACAAACCCTCGTCTTTCCCTCGTAAGACGACCACGCGCTCCAGCTTTCGAATGTTCCAAGTGTCTTGATATCTTGGGCAAGAACACGGGCTCCGGAGAGAACAACGAGGGCAAATGCTATAACGGCAGATCTCATCATCCAGTGAATACTCTCTTTCGTGTTATGGGGAGGCGAGGACACTTTCAGCGGGAAGTTACCGTTGCGTTAAGGCATCACCTCGGGTTCCAGAGCGAGATGACCTGTCGATCTGTGCGGAAGCTCAATGAGGCGAAGACGTTAGGGCCGATGCGGCCGGCAGCCCATGGGATGCCTCACGACATCGTGCTCGACCCTTCGCTGCGGATCTCGACGTCATGAGACCGTTGCTTCTCCGGCCTTTCGATGAACCCGAGCAATTGTGACAGGCAACGGCAAAGCTTTGGACCGAGCGCCCTGCCGGTGCCCGAAAGTCACCACACTCGCCCTCTAGCCCCTGCGGCAAAGAGGAGTTTGCGATGATCAACGGTCTTTCCGGCCTGGCCCCGGTCGCGGCGGCATTCTTCGTGGCGGCATGCGTGCTCTGGCTTGTCTGGCGCGGGTTCCGGCGTCTTCTGCAGTCGCCGGGTGCCGATCGTCAGGAGCCGCAATTCACCGTTCAGGTCGAATCCGGCCAAGCTCGCCGGGAGCCTGCGCTCGGACCAGCACAAGCGACAGCGCCTTCAATCCCCGACGCGGCTGATGTCCTGGCGCTCAAGGCCAGCATCGATGCGTTGACGAAGCAGATCGCGGCCTTGGAGAAACGCCTGGCTCCGGCCAATTCGAATATTCCCGCGACGGATGGCGCCCCTCCGGCCGCTGCCAGGACGAGGCAGATCGACGCCCTCTGCGAAGTGCCCCTCATCGTGCCCGAACGGCGACGCTGACCGGCCGCCCCTGAAGCACGTCGGAAATGCCAATCGCCAGGGATGGCGCCGGGGGTTGCTGAATCCCGACCCAGGCCGTAAATCCGTTGCGCATCCGCTAGCCGATTGAAGCGGCCAGCGGATGCTCTACGTCAGGCAATTCTGCGCTCTGTAAAAGGGTGAAAGATCGCCTGTCTTTTGCGAAGGAAATCCCCTTCGCAAAAGACAGGCTTCAGGGAAAGGTGGCTGCATGAAGCCGCTCGACGACAGGCAGACACCACGGCCCGCCTCACCGAATGCCGTCATTTCGGTCTCGCAGCTCAGCAAGACCTACGCATCCGGCTTTCAGGCCTTGCGGAATGTGAACCTGGATATCCGCCGCCAGGAGATCTTTGCCCTGCTCGGCCCGAACGGCGCCGGCAAGACCACCCTGATCAGCACCATCTGCGGCATCGTCAACCCCAGCAACGGCACGGTGCTGGTCGACGGCCACGACATTATCCGCGACTATCGCGCCGCCCGGGCGAAGATCGGCCTCGTCCCGCAGGAACTCTCCACCGATGCCTTCGAGAGTGTGTGGGATACGGTGAAGTTCAGCCGCGGCCTGTTCGGCAAGTCTCCGAACCCCGCCTATATCGAGAAGGTGCTCAAGGACCTGTCCCTCTGGGACAAGCGGAACACCAAGATCATGGCCCTCTCGGGCGGCATGAAGCGCCGGGTGATGATCGCCAAGGCCCTGTCGCACGAGCCGGAGATCCTGTTCCTCGACGAGCCCACCGCCGGCGTCGATGTGGAGCTGCGGCGAGACATGTGGGAGATGGTCCGAGGCCTGCGCGAGAATGGCGTCACCATCATCCTGACCACCCACTATATCGAGGAAGCGGAAGAGATGGCTGACCGGATCGGGGTGATCGACAAGGGCGAGATCATCCTCGTGGAGGACAAGGCCGTGCTGATGCAGAAGCTCGGCAAGAAGCAGCTCACGCTGCAATTGCAGAGCCCGCTCCACGCCCTGCCGCAGGAACTGTCCGCCTATCAGCTCGAACTGTCGGCGGATGGGACGCAGCTCATCTACACTTTCGATGCGCAGAGCGAGCAGACGGGAATCGCGGAACTGCTGCGGCGTCTCGCCGAGCATGGCATCGATTTCAAGGATCTCCACACCACGCAAAGCTCGCTGGAGGAAATCTTCGTCAGCCTGGTGGGGACACGCGCATGAATTTCTATGCCATCAAGGCCATCTACATCTTCGAGCTGGCGCGCACCTGGCGCACGCTTCTGCAGAGCATCGCCTCCCCGGTCATTTCGACCTCGCTTTATTTCATCGTGTTCGGCTCGGCCATCGGCGCGCGCATAGCCCAGATCGACGGCGTCAGCTACGGCGCCTTCATCGTGCCGGGCCTGATCATGCTCTCGATCCTGACCGAGAGCATCTCCAATGCCTCGTTCGGCATCTACATGCCGAAATTCACGGGCACCATCTACGAAGTCCTGTCCGCGCCGATCTCGGCATTCGAGATCGTCATCGGCTATGTGGGCGCGGCGGCCACCAAATCGATCATCCTAGGGCTCATCATCCTGGCGACCGCCCGGCTGTTCGTCGATTTTTCCATCGCCCATCCTTTCTGGATGATCGCCTTTCTCGTCCTGACCTCGGTGACGTTCAGCCTGTTCGGCTTCATCATCGGCATCTGGGCCGACGGTTTCGAGAAACTGCAGATCGTGCCGATGATGATCGTCACGCCCCTCACATTCCTCGGCGGCAGCTTCTATTCCATCAGCATGCTGCCGCCGCTCTGGCAGAAGATCACCCTGTTCAACCCCGTGGTCTATCTGGTCAGCGGCTTCCGCTGGAGCTTCTACGGCGTCTCCGATGTCGCCGTCGGCGTGAGCCTCGGCATGACATTCGTGTTCATGGCCCTCTGCCTCGCGGCGATCTGGTTGATCTTCAGGACGGGCTATCGGCTCAAAGCCTGATTCCGGGATGCCCGTCGAACAAACTTTTACATTATCCCTCCCAATTCAATGACAGGGTTTTTATATTGTCGGCGTAAGAGGCCGGCGGCGACGGTGCGCGCGAGGAGCATTCTTGATGAAGTCAGCCAAATTCAATGCGTTGGCCTCGCGCAATATCCATCCTACTGCCAAAAGTGTCGACATGCCGAAGGGCGCGGATATGGATGATGCGGCGGATGAAACCGCTGCGACCGGCCTCGCGACCCGGCTCTATGAGGATCTGACGGCTGCTATCCTGGCCGGCGATCTGGCTCCCGGCGCGAAGCTCAGCGAGCCCGCCATCGCGCGCAGTTTCGGCGCCAGCCGCGCGCCCGTGCGCGAGGCGATCCGCCGGCTTCAGGAGCGCGGCCTCGTCACCTATGTGGTCAATCAGGGCGCGCGCGTCTCGCAGCCGAGCGCGGAAGAGTTCCTCGCCTTGCTCGACGTCCGCGAGGCCATCGAGGGCATGGCCGCGCGCCTTGCCGCCGCGCACATGACTGACGAAGAGATCGCCGCGCTGGAGCAACTGGTTGCCGGGCATCGCGGCGAAATCGACCGTAATCCGCTCGGCGCCTATCTTCAGGACGATCCGGAGACCGACTTCCACATGCGTATCGCCCGAGGCAGCCGCAACCCGATCCTGGCCGAGCTGCTATGCGACCAGTTCTATCCCCGCCTGCGGCTGTGCCGGCGTCTACACCGCACGGTACAGGGCCGTGGCCGCGAGGCATGGAAGGAGCATCTGCGCATCACCGAGGCGATCCGCCAGCGCGACGGCGAACTCGCCGAGATCCTGATGCGCCGTCATATCCGCTCCGCCCGCGCCGCACTCCAGACCGCGCTCGCCGGCGGCCCCGGAGATCGACCCGCCTGATTTCATTTCGCCTCGACACCGACCGCCGGTTCGGCCTCGGACGATTCCGCGGCAGTGCGCAACCGGCGCAGCAGCAGCGGCAATAGCAGCACCCCCGCCGCGATTGCGAGCAGCCCCGCCGAGATCGGCGTGCTGACCAGCACGGTCCAGTCGCCCTGGCTCACCGCCAGCGCGCGGCGGAGCTGGATCTCCGCCTGGGGCCCCAGGATCATCCCGATCAAGGCGGGCGCGATGGGAAAGTCATAGACCCGCGCCACATAGCCGACGAGTCCGAGCCCGCACATCAACGCAAGATCCATCCAGGACGTGGAGATACCCCACACGCCGACCATCGCGAAGACCACGATGCCGGCATAGATGTAGGGACGCGGGATCAGCAGCAGCCGCACCCAGATTCCGACCAGAGGCAGGTTGAGGATCAGAAGGATCAGATTGCCGATATAGAGCGAGGCGATCAGCCCCCAAAGCAGATTGGGGTTGGTGGTGAAAAGCAGAGGACCCGGCTGCAAGCCGTAATTTTGGAAAGCGGCGAGCAACACGGCCGCCGTCGCCGTCGAAGGCAGGCCGAGGGTGAGCAGCGGCACGAGAATGCCCGCCGCAGCCGCATTGTTGGCGGCCTCCGGACCCGCAACGCCCTCAATGGCGCCACTTCCGAACTGCTCCGGATGGGGGCTCAGTCGCCGTTCGATGGTGTAGGACAGGAAGGTCGGAATTTCGGTGCCGCCCGCCGGTAAGGAGCCGATCGGGAATCCGATCAGGCTGCCGCGCAGCCAAGGCTTCCAGGACCGTTTCCAGTCCTCGCGGGTCATCCACGAGCCGCCCGACAGCGGGTTGAGTATTGCGGGAACCTTTGCGTATCGGCTCGCGACATAGAGCGTCTCGCCGACCGCGAACAGTGAGACCAGCACGACCGTGAAAGAGACACCGTCGAGCAGTTCGAGCGAGCCGAACACCATGCGGGGCTGGCCGGTCTGCGTATCGATGCCGATGGTGCCGAGCGCGAGGCCGAGAAACAAAGCCGCGAAGCCGCGCACCCGCGACGTGCCCATCACCACCGCGACGGAGGTGAAGGACAGGATCATCAGCGCGAAATAATCCTCCGGCCCGAAAATGAAGGCGAGTTCGGCGATGGCCGGGGCGAGGAAGGTAAGTGCGAGCGTGCCGATGGTGCCGGCGATGAAGGAACCGATTGCCGACGTCGCCAGTGCCGCCGCGCCGCGCCCCGTCCGCGCCATGCGGTTGCCTTCGATGGCGGTCATCACCGATCCGCTCTCGCCGGGCGTATTGAGCAGGATCGAAGTGGTCGAGCCGCCATAGAGCGCGCCGTAGAGAATTCCCGCGAACATGATGAAGGCGGATTCGGGTGCCACCTGCGCCGTCACCGGCAGCAGCAGCGCGATGGTCAGCGCGGGCCCGATGCCGGGCAATACGCCGATGGCCGTGCCGAGTGCGCATCCAACCAGCGCCCAGAACAGGTTGATCGGTAGCAAGGCGACGGCGAAACCGCCGATGAGCTGGTTCAGCGTGTCCATTGTATCACCTGACAAGCGGCAGGAATGCGCCAAGATCGATGCCGAGTTTCGAGAACCCGAACCAGGAACCGGCTCCGATCATCATGCCGACGGCGAGGTCGAAGACGGTACGCCGCGATCCGAAGGCGTGCGTCACCAACGTGAAGGTCAGCGCCGCCGTGATGGGGAAGCCGAGGGTCCGGATGGTGACGAGCGGCAGGCCGATCCCTGCCAGCGCGAGCAGAAAAGCCTTTCGCGACGGTGGCGCATCCGCGTCGGCACCTTCCTCCTCCTGCGGACGGAAGTTTTCACCACGCGCCACTTGAAGGATCAGCAGAACCCCGATCAGGGCAAGTCCGGCACCAACCGCGCCGACCATGGCCGCGGGGCCCATGCCGACATATTTCGTCGTCGAGGAAATTCCGCTCGCGCCGTGAAGCCAGATCCCGCCCATGGCGAGAACGGCAATGCCGATCCACCAGGGGCGTCCCAGGCGTGGTCGGATGGATTTCTCGTCGGTGCTGAGCATGGTGTCGATCCTGGATGCTGACGCCCCACCGCTCTCCGGTCATGTTGCCGGAGGCATTTCGAGGCGCTGAAAGGCATGGATGCAGTACCGGGCCTGCGCAATGCGGCAGGCCCGGTATAAGCCGCTCAATTGAGGATGCCGACTTCCTTCAGCACCTGGGACCACTCGGCCTTCTCCTTCTTCAGGAAGGCGGAGAACTCATCGCTGGGGAGATAGGCGTCTTCCCAGCCCTGGGTCTTCAGCGTGGCCGCCCAGATATCGGTCTTGCGCAATTTCTCGAAGCGCTCGGCCCAGAGCTTGCGCCCGGATTCGCTCATGCCCGGCGCGCCGACGATGCCGCGCCAGTTGCCGATCTCGATCGGAATGCCGGCTTCCTTGAGCGTCGGCACGTCGAGCCCTTCGAGGCGGGTCGGGCCGGACACGGCGATGATGCGGATGCGGCCGGACTGGGCGAACGGACGGAACTCGGACGCCCCGGAGATCGCAGCCTTGATCTTGCCGCCGCCGAGCGCGGCCAGAATCTCGCCGCCCGAGAAGGCGACGAAATTGATCTTGTCGACAGGTGCACCGGCCTGTTTCGCCAACAGGGCGAGCATGACGTGATCGACGCCTCCCGCAGAACCGCCACCGACCGACAGCGCGGTCGGATCGGCCTTCAGCGCGGCGAGGAAGTCCTTCGGAGTCTTGATCGGCGAATCCGCCGGCACGGCGATGGCGTTGTACTCGTTGGTGAGCCGCGCGAGCGGCGTGGTGTCGTCGAGCGAAACCGGCGTCTTATTGGTGATGACGCCGCCGACCATGATCACGCCCGTGACGAGCAGCGCATTGTCGTCGCCCTTCGCGGTGCGGACGAATTCCGCAAGCCCGATGGTGCCCGCGGCACCGCCCTTGTTGGTGAAATTCACCCCGTCGGTGAAGATCTTGGTCTGGTTGAGAGCCGCCATCGTCTGGCGTCCGGCACCATCCCAGCCGCCGCCGGGATTGGCTGGGATCATGACCTTCGCCGTATCGGCGGACGCAATCCCCGTCGTCAATGTCAGGGCTAAGCCGCCCGTGATCAGAAGTCTCTTGAACATGTCGTTTCTTCCCTCTGGCCATTGGATTATTCGCTGCTGCCGGACCATCCGTCAGCTGGCATTGACTGCCGCTCTTGTGGCGGCTTGATTGGGCAACGGCGCGATGCGCCGTTCAAACAGTCTCTTTATGCTGCGGCATTCCCATCGGGATGACCGTCTTCACGATGGAGGCATCGAGCGCCTCGTACTCGGCGAGCCTGATCAGATCGTAGAGTTCGGCGCGCGTCTGCATCTCTTCGATCATCTTGTGTGTGCCGCCGTCCCGGCGAATGGCTGCATAGAGTTTGGCCTGCGCCTTGTTGGCGACGCGCAGAGCCGAGACCGGCCAGATCACCATGCGATAGCCCATTGCCTCGAATTCCGACGCGGTGAAGAAAGGCGTGCGGCCGAACTCGGTCATGTTGGCGAGAAGCGGCACGCCCGGCATGCGCTCGGCGAAGGCGCGAAACATCTCGGCGGTGGTGAGCGCCTCGGGGAAGATCGCATCCGCCCCCGCTTCAAGATAAAGCCGGGCGCGCGCGACCGCTCCGTCCAGCCCCTCGCTCGCCGCCGCATCGGTGCGCGCGATGACATAGAGGTGGCGCCGGGCCTTCACCGCCGCCGCCACCTTGGCGGCCATGTCGTGAGCGTCGGCAAGCTTCTTGTCGTTGAGGTGCCCGCACTTCTTCGGCAGCAGCTGATCTTCGATATGCACCGCGCCCGCACCCGCATCCTCGAAAGTGCGTACCATGTGCATCACATTGAGCGCCTCGCCATAGCCGGTGTCTCCATCGACAAGCGTCGGAAGCCCGCTCGATCGCGCGAGTTGACGGACGAAGAAGGCGACCTCGTCGACCGTGATGATGCCGAGATCGGGGAGCCCCATGGAGGCCGTCATCGCAGCGCCTGACAGATAGAGCGCCTGAAAGCCCGCCGCCTTGGCCTGGAGCGCCGCCATGCCGTTATGCGCACCGGGGATGGAGAGGATGCCACCCGCCTCCACCAGCGCACGAAACCTTTCGCCTGCCGGCACAGAAGGAAGATCGGAACTCACCAGATATGGCATGCCGCCTTCTCCTCATCTCGCGTAGAGATCGACATAGTCGTTCACCGGCATCGCCTCGAGCCGCGTCTGGTCGAGCGAGACATCCAGGATCTGGCGTTGGCGCTTCTCGACGAAACGGCGAGCAAGATTGGTGCGGAACTTCGCTTCGAGCAGCGGGATGCCGTCGGCGCGCCGCCGCTTGTGACCGATGGGATATTCGACCACGAGTTCCGGCAGCACGGTGCCGTCATTCAGCGTGATGGTCATCGCGTTGGCGATGGAGCGCTTTTCCGGATCGTGATAATCCCGCGTGAAGGCGGGATCCTCCACGCACTCGATCTTGGCGCGCAGCGCGTCGATGCGCGGATCGGCGGCCACCGCATCCTCATAATCCGACGCGACGAGACGCCCGAAGATCAGCGGCACGGCAACCATGTATTGAATGGTATGGTCGCGATCGGCAGGATTATGCAGTGGACCGCGCTTGTCGATGATGCGGATGCAGGCTTCGTGAGTGCGGATCCTGATCGACGCGATATCGGCCGCGCTACGCCCCATGGCGGCGAGTTTCTCATGGAAGGCCATCGCCGCTTCCACGGCCGTCTGCGCATGGAACTCGGCCGGATACGAGATTTTGAACAGCACGTGCTCCATCACGTAGGAGCCGTAGGGCCGCTGGAACTTGAAGGGCTGGCTACGGAAGGAGACGTCGTAGAACCCCCAGGTCTTCGCGCTGAGCGCCGAGGGATAGCCCATCTCGCCGGTCTGGGCGATCAGGGCGAGACGCACGGCGCGGCTCGTCGCGTCGCCAGCGGCCCAGCTCTTGCGCGAACCGGCATTCGGCGCGTGGCGATAGGTACGCAACGCCTGCCCATCGACGAAGGCGAGGGAGAGCGCATTGATGATCTCGTCGCGATTGAGACCGAGCATCCCCGCGACCACGGCGGTCGATGCCACCTTGACCAGGATGACGTGATCGATGCCGACCTTGTTGAACGAATTCTCGAGCGCAAGGCAGCCCTGGATTTCGTGGGCCTTGATCATGGCGGTCAGCACGTCGCGCATGGTCAGCGGCGCGCGGCCGGCGGCAACCGCGTTGCGCGACAGCCAGTCGGCGACGGCGAGAATGCCGCCGAGATTGTCGGACGGATGCCCCCATTCGGCGGCCAGCCAGCAATCGTTGAAATCGAGCCAGCGGATCAGCGTGCCGATATTGAAGGCCGCCTGGATCGGGTCGAGCTGATAGGGCGTGCCGGGCACGCGCGCGCCGTTCGGGACGATTGTTCCCGGCACCACCGGCCCGAGCAGCTTGGTGCAGGCGGGATATTCCAGCGCCTCGAGACCGCAGCCCAGCGTATCCAGGAGGCAGTTGCGCGCGGTCTCGTAGGCCAGAGCGCTGTCGACGCGATAGTTCAGCACATAATCGGCGATATCGACCAGGACGCTGTCGGGCGCCGGGCGCTCATTATTGGTGAAGCTAGCCATGACTCTACCGGATCGTCCCCTTGTTCAATGTTCTCGCACCTCGGAGCCTTGGCGCCTTGGCGCCCTAAGGTCAACTATATGTCGACACTTTTACCTATTAAAACCAATTCATCAAGAATTTTATCGCCGTTATTCCACAATATGTCGACATTTATCTGAAACTTCGTCGCATGAAGAGACCAACGACCTTTCGAAAGGGGCGCCTTTCGGCGAGGATCGCCATGGCCTGCCTGCCGTTTGACAAGGGTCAATGCCCGGCGGGTCGGCCCGGCTTAACCTGACAAGATCATTCCGGGAGGAAAGAAGGTCTTGCCGCTCTCCGGCTGCGGTTCCGACGAAGCGGGCATCATTGAATCGGATGTCCTGACACGGCGTTTCGGCGCGCTCACCGCCGTCGACGGCGTGTCGCTTCATGTCCTGGCACGCGAAATCTTCGGTCTCATCGGGCCGAACGGCGCGGGAAAGTCGACCCTCATCAAGATGCTGACGACCCTGCTGCCGCCAAGTTCAGGCTCCGCCCGAGTTGCCGGCTTCGACGTGGTGCGTCGTCCGGGGAATGTGCGGGCGCATATCGGATACGTGCCCCAGCTCCTGTCGGCGGACGGCGCGCTCACCGCCTACGAGAACCTGCTGCTTTCCGCCCGTCTCTATCTCATTCCGCACAAGGAGCGCGAGGAGCGGATCGCGGCGGCCCTCAAGCTGATGGACCTCGAAGATGCCGCGCACCGTCTTGTCGCGGGCTTCTCGGGCGGGATGATCAGAAGGCTCGAGATTGCCCAGAGCATGATGCATGAGCCAGCCGTCCTGTTCATGGACGAGCCGACGGTCGGCCTCGATCCGGTCGCGCGCCGCGCCGTGTGGGACCATGTGCGCCGGCTGCGCGAGGAGTTCGGCACCACGATCCTGCTCACGACCCATCTGATGGACGAGGCGGACGAGCTTTGCGACCGTATCGGCGTGCTGCATGCGGGCCGCCTGCAGGAGGTCGGTACGCCGCAGGAGCTCAAGGCACGGATCGGCCCCGATGCGACCCTCGACGATGTGTTCGCCCAGATTACCGGCACCGAGATCGTCTCCGGAGGATCCTATCGTGACGTCAGACAGACCCGCGCCAGCGCTCGCGCTCATTCGTAGATCCTCCCCGCTGACCTTGGGAGCCGGCTACCTTACTCAGGTCTATGCGGTCGCCGATGCCGAAATCCAAAAGCTCCGGCACGATCCGAGCGAATTGTTCACGCGCGCGCTTCAGCCGGCGATCTGGCTCCTCCTTTTCGGGCAGGTCATGGCTCAGGTGCGAGGCATCGCGGGCGGAGGCCGCTACCTCGATTTTCTGGCGCCTGGCATTCTGGCCCAGAGCGTCCTGTTCGCGGCTATCTTCTTCGGAATCGCCGCGATCTGGGAGCGCGACCTCGGGGTGCTGCACCGCTACATGGTCAGCCCGGCGCCCCGGAGCGCAATCGTCCTCGGCAAAGCCGCCTCGTCCGCCGTGCGCGGGCTTGCTCAGGCGGTCATCGTCTATCTGCTTGCGGTCTTCATGGGAATCGACGTGACCTTCGCGCCGGCCAATATTGCCGGCGTCGCCATCTTCATCGCGATCGGGTCCGCGCTCTTCTCCACTTTCTCCCTCATCATCGCCTGCATCGTGAAGACCCGGGAACGCTTCATGGGCATCGGCCAGGTGCTCACCATGCCGATCTTCTTCGCCAGCAATGCCATCTATCCCATCGATCTGATGCCCGGATGGCTCAAGGCGATCTCATCCGCCAACCCGCTGACCTATGAGGTGGACGGCCTTCGCACCCTCATGCTGACCAACGGCACGACGCAATACGGTCTCGGCTTCGACTTCACCATTCTGGCCGCCGTCACCGCGCTCCTCGTGTCCATCGCAGCCCACATGTATCCCCGCCTGACCAGATGAGGCGGGCAGCATGATGGGACGAACGGGATCCCCCTCGCCCCTTCATGTTTTAGCCGCGCAGCGATTTCGCCGGAGGCGTCGGCTCTCCCAGAGACAGTATCAGCCGGTTGGCCCCGTTGAAGAACGCGGCTCCGTTGATCACGTCCACGATTTCCAGATCGTCGGGCCCGACCTGCCGCAATCGCTCGATATGCTGCGCTCCGAATGCGGCGGGCGCGTCGGTCAATGCGGCGGACGAGGCGATGATGGCGGTGTCGTGGCCCTGATGGGCGAGCTTTGCGGGTCCCCAATTGTAGTCTTTGCGCGCCGTCAGCGTCAGTTCGCGGCCAAGCGTTTCGCTCGCTACGACGAAGGAGCCGGATCCGGCGATCTTCGTCGCATCGCCCAGCGCCTCGAAAGGAAACGCCAGCGTTACCGGCGAAACAAGACTGGAACGGATGACGGAGGTTCCTTGCAGGAAGCTCGGGGACGGTTCCTTGAAGAAGAATCTAACCGTGAGCGGATCGATCACTTCACTGCGGTCGTAATTGTTGATCACTTCCGAATTGACCGCTCACGATTCCGCGATCCATGGCTCGATTTTGAGCGTCTGCGAATTCTGATAGATCAGCTTGTCGGTGATCTGGTTGAGCCCGCCGCCATTCGGATAAAACTGCCAGCCGGCGGATAGAGCTTCGTGTGCCTGCTCCAGATAGATCAATGTGCCGCCTTTGACGGGCGCATCATTCTGCCCCGCCGCGAAGGCGACACTCGTCATGGCCGTTGAGACTGACCGGGAATAGAGCTCAAGTCCTTCTTCAGTAAGCCGGAAATCTGGGGGAAATGGGAGCAGAACACGCGATTTCACGATTAACGGCTGTTTGCGCAACGAAGCCGCAAACTTTGTGAACATCAATCCGCAACGTCTCGCCAGAATACGACCCAAACAACACGGGTCGTAGGATTGTATGTGAGGAGGGCTTCCCGCCGAGCCGTCGCGCCCTCGATCGTCACTTCAGCCCGTGCGCGATAAATTGGGCGGTTTGCACCAAGAAGGTGACCAAATCGGGCAATGAAGGGAGACAGTTCGTCATAGGCTCTGTGTTCTCTTGCCCGTTCAAGGAGTTCCGCTTCGCCTTCTTGCAGACCGGGCAAGTGGCGCAGCACAACCGAAGGGGCGAACCGCGGGTCGACGCCGCGAAGACTCGTCCAGACGGTGAAGGCGGCTTCGATATCACGGGCAAGAGGGCCTGCACGATCATTAGGATCAAGGAGGCCACGTGCGGTCTCCAAATCCTGACGGGCGCGACGCATCGCGGACAACCGCTGCACGAGCCGATCAGCCTTGGCAGTATCACGAACGACAGCGTGCAATATGTTGACGATGAGCTCCGGATCACCGGAATTCAGGTCGACCTTCCCGGTTTCGGGGATAAGCGAGATGAAGATATCTTGGCCTGCAAACCGCCACCGTGTCGGCCTGGATCTGTCGAGCAGGCTTGCCAAGAGCTGATCGTCCGTAGCTTCTAGAGCTGCAATGGCGCGGGTCAGCCCTGCATCTGCAAGGGCACCTGCCTGCACGAGCCGACGCTCGATGGCGACATTCGCGCGATCCGCACGAACTGCCATAGTCAGCCCGATCATAAGAGAGGACACGACTCCGATGACGAGCAATACTGAAAGCAGCACAAAGCCGCGCGAACGCATATCGTTCTTGCAGGACTTCCCAAGCAGCTGCTCAATGAGAATCTGTCTGCGGATCCAGCAAAACATCTCTATTCTGCTCTGCATGAGTTAGGCGAATCATGCGCGGGGCGATCATCGTAACCTGCCATTCATTTAAATGAGCCCCCTCCTCAACCCGTATGGCAGCTCCGTCACGCTCTACCACCGCGACCCTCTGCCCTTCGGTCAGAATAATGCCCAGAAGCCGAACCTTTGGATCAACGCCGATGTCAGGTGATGGATTGTCTGCCTCAACTTGCAACGGTCGGGCTCGAAAGAGGGTGCGGGCGAATTCGGGTTGCTCGGGCCATGAGACAAGGGTCGGCAAAGACAATGAATCCACTTTGAGAATTGATCGCGAAGGTTCGGTGAACCGAACATCACCCAAAGGCAGGCAGAAAGCCGCTGCAAGTACCATATTGATGGTGATGAGGAGGATACGCAGCAATCTCACGGTTTAGATCTCCCGGCAGCCGGAATATCTCGATAGACCAGGATCGATGTCGACAAATCGAGCATAAGCGCCTCGCTTTCAGCCCGATATGCAGATCTCTGGGCGATCCGAAGATGCTCCAGAAAAACAGTAGGACTTCCGGTCTCCAGCGATTTCACGAAAGAGCCGACGCTTTCGTCGCCGACAACAAAATGCAAGTTCCCACGCAAGATAGGCAGCTTGCCCCCTACCGTATCCGTGACAAGGGAAATCGACAGTACCTCCGCCCGATGATCCTTAGCGACAGAACGGATAAAGGACTCCAGGCGTAACGTAGCATCATTGTCGCCCGCGACCAAAAGGCCGGCCTGCGGATCGGGGGCCGCAGCGAGCATCTTTCCAAGGGTATCGACATCACGCGGATCGAGGCGCCGTGCTCGCAGTTCGGAGAGGCGAACCTGCATGGATGCAAGCGCGGTGTGCCTTTCCACCCACATACTCACCAGCAAGGCGAGCCCTCCTCCGGCTAGAAGCAAGACGGCAGCCATGAGAAAGACAAATCGTCGCGATTGGTTCAAGAGCCCTTCCTCACAAACTTGAAGGTTACGCTTATGGAGGGCGGAGCCAGCATCGACTCGATTTGCGGGTTATGAATGATCGAAATCCCTCGAAGCACCTGCAGGATCACATCCGGATCGCCACCAGACAAACCAATCCGCCCCTGCCCGCCTCCAAGCTCGAGTGCTTGGACGAAGATGTCATTCGGCAAGTGCCGGGCAAGAGAAGCAAGAAGCTCATTTGCGCTGATCTCTTTTGCACGTCTCTCGGATACCGCCGTACGACGCGCGCTAAAGGAGGCATAGGCCGCTTTCAGCGTCTCCTCTTGACGTAGTTGCACAAGCTCCGATCGAATCGCACTTTCAGTTTCTTCAAGCCTGCCGGAGAGAATCATAATCTGAAAGACGCAAAGAAGAAGAGCGAGGATAATGGCGCTTGATGCCAGCGCTCCATTAATGAGCCATGTCTGTCGTAGGCGAGCCAATTTAGGTGTTGGGAGTGCCACGAAACGGCGCGATGCGGAATCGAGGACAAGCCTGTCTGCGGCAAGGCCGGCCGCATCTAGCTTCATGAGAAGAGGATCAAGCTTAGACCGCAAGGCATAATGAAGGCGCACCACGGCCTGTGCTCCATCAATCCGCTCTACGCTTCCATCGATATACACATCATTAGCCTGGAATGGGCTCCACGTTGGAAGTCCATATGCAATAGCATCAGCTAGATTCGTGAGCGCCGCTCGCGGAAGCCTTACGCTATGCGAGAGTGTAAATTCGAGCGGCAGCTCAAGGTCGACAGGTCGCTCGCGCGCAACGCGGGCAAACTGCCGAAGCGTAGCTTCTGGCTGCCAATGACCGGCTTCTTCTTGCCAATGGACTTCGGAATTTCTCTGCAAGCCCGAAGGGACAAGAACAGCCGTGAACCCTCCCTGCACGATCCGTACCGTGATATGCGTTGCGCTCGGCCGCAGGATGCGCTTGAGCGCGGGCGGAAGGGTTTGGATCCCCAGATCCACCTTCTCCAAGGCAATGAAGTAAAGCCGCAGAAGCCACGTCCATGAGGAGGCGTTCATCCACTAAGCCTCAGATTTCTTGATAACATATGACCTGAACGAACGACTGGTCTTCGCTCGTTCCAAGCATGCTCTAAGGTGCAGCCGATCTGCCGTGGATTGCGTAGACATGTAGCCGGAAAATCCGCCTGCATGGGAATTACGATCACGCGCGCAATCGAAGCCGGAGCGAAGCGTAAAGATAACCGCAGGGCTCTCAGGGGCCCATCCTCAGCGCGCCATCGGGAGCGCCAAGTCGCGTCCGGCGAATTCGTCTGAAGCGGAAGATAAGCGAAGGTACTATCGGATATATTCTGCGCAACAATCTCTTGTCGCCCCTCCCCCCCTTCGTCGGTCCATGTGAGGACTATGTCCGATACTGCGCTCTGCCCCTCCCTACGCAGCGTAAACACTGCCGATCGAGGCAGGCCAAGTATTGGTGGGCCAACCGACAGAACGGTAAACTCGCGCTCATTGCCGAAGCCCCCTGAGCGAATGGGCGCACCTGGCACGAACGCAGGAGCACCAGCTACGAGAATACGCAGGATACGTTCCACCGCGAGCACACTCTCATGCTCCCGGATACGTCGTTCAGTCTCGGCGCTATTACGTTCTAGAAATGCCAGAAGACCGACGAGGATTGACCCGGCAAGCCCAGCCACAGCGATAGCAACGAGGAGTTCGACGAGGGCGAACCCTGCCTTGTCGGCGGTATGCTGTCTAACGGTCATCTTGCCGCTTTCCTGAGCGTGAAGACGTCGACCAAAGATTGCCGAAGCAAGCCATGCTGCAGGCGGACATGGACCTGTAGCAGCGGCGAACGCTGTCTGTTTTCGAAGCCCCCGTCTGGTTTGAACGACGAGATGAAGATCGACCAAGTCTGGCCATCTTCGAAAGTTCCGGACTGCGTTCCAACCTCAAGCGGGAGGTCGCGACCGACCCGTGCAAGGAGAGTCCGTACATGCAAAGCTGCGGAGAGATCGGCATCGGCATGAGCCTGTGCTCGCCGGTTCGTTGCAATAAGCGTCATCACGGATGCGGTTACACCTGCCAAGATCGTGAGAGCGACAAGCGCCTCAAGCAATGTGAAGCCAGCGCGGAGTCTCTCAGCGTTGAGCATGACGGATCGATCCGGTTAGCCATTCGACACGGCGGATGGACGAGTATGCTCCCACGCGGATGGAAATTTCCGCTCCGGATCCAGTACCGTCGGGCAGAAACGTGATGAGAGGCGAAGCATCCGCCTGCCTGCCATGAGTAAGAGCCCATGTCGCTCCGGATGGTAAAGCGCGCCATGCAGTGTCCTGGAGATGATAACGTCCCGTACTTACGTCAAACTCCACCCAATGCATGCGCCCCTCGCGCCGGGCCTGCCCGCGGAGATCGGCAAGCATATTCTCGAGCCAGGCGCCGGCTTGCGCGAGCTTCGCTCGATCGCGCGCATTCGGCAGACCGAGTGCCGCCGCCATTCCGGCAAGCGACAGGATTGCCAGCACGACGAGCACTTCCAGCAATGTGAAGGCCGCCTCAGCGTTCGGTCCAGCTCGCCACATCACGCTTCTCGTTCTCACCACCGACAACGCCATCGGCCCCTAAGGTGGAAAGGTCATATTCCCCGTGCTCACCCGGCGATTTGTATTGATAAGGGCGGCGCCAAGGATCAGTTAGAATATTTCTATTCCGGAGATATGGACCGCGCCAACTGTCGAGGCTGGCGGGTCTATCGAGCAGGGATTGCAATCCCTCGCTTGTGGACGGTGGACGGCCGACATCGATCCGGAACAGATCAAGAGCAGTCATCAACTCTTGAACCTGGAGCCGCGCCATATCGGTTTTCGCGCGGCCGAGATACCCCATGAGCTGGATCGATCCGAGCGTCGCAAGAAGCCCGAGGATCACCATCACCACAAGAATCTCAAGGAGCGTCATCCCATGGCTATCAACGCAGAAACGGCTCCATATGCGATGGGCAGCGGAGACGTTCAAAGGATGGGGACGAGTTCTGGTCATGGGCTTATCAGTTCATTAATGCCGAGAATGGTCGACAGCATGGCGTAGACGATAGCGCCCGCCAGAGCGCCGAAGCCTATCGTTAGAAGTGGCGTCAGCATGGCCGTCAGCGCTTTCAACTGCCGCGTGGCGCGTGCTTCATGCAGGGTTGCCGTTCGCTCAAGAGCCTCGGCGAGACGGCCGGTCCTCTCTCCGACTCGGATCAGGCTGATAGCGTCCTCGCCGAACACGCAACTCGCCGCGATTGCATCACCGATCGATGCTCCAGAGACGATGGATGAGTGTGCCGCCTCAAGGCCAGCGCGCATATGACGGTTGCCGATCGTATCGAGTGAGATCCGTATTGCGGCGGAGACAGCCACTCCCCCGGCCAGAAGAGATCCGAGAGTGCGAACGAAACGACCCGTTTCGATCACTCTGATCAATGCTCCGACAAAGGGCGTCCTCAGGATGAATGCATCGAGTCGCATGCGTCCGGCAGGCATCAGAAAGAAGAACGAGAAGCCAATTGCCAATGCAGCAGTGATAACAGCTAGCGCAGCTCCGTAATCGCGCAGGATGTGACTGACGACGAGAACCAGACGCGTAGCCGTGGGTAGCCTCTCCACTCCACCTTCGCCAATCAGGCTCTCGATGTTAGGCACCACGACGAGCAGAAGCACCAGAACCCCCGCAGTCGCGGTAATAAGGAGGAACAGAGGATATAGGAGCGCATTTCGAACTTCCTCTGCGAGCGCCCGGCGAGCCATCAGATTATCCCCAAGGCGCCTAAGGGTCGGCCCGAGATCGCCGGCTGTCTCCCCGGCCTGGACAAGGGCCCGGTATGCCGGCGGGAATGAGTCCGGAAACCGGCTCAATGCGTCATAGAGCACCGTACCCGTCTTGACCGCCTCCCTGATGGCGGAAAGCACCCGTCGGGTGTCGGATCGGCCGGTACGCCCGAGGAGCGCCAAGCTCTCCTCTACAGGAATGCCTGCTTCGACGAGTCCAGCCCATTCCTGGGACAAGCGGGCCAACTCCGCAGATCCAACGGGTGGCCGCAAGGCCACATCCCGGTTGAGCATGATCCAGAGGGAAGAAAATCGCGAGGGCTTTCCGATACGAATAACGTACAGACCACGCCCATGCAGAGCAGCCAAGGCTTCCTGTACGGAATCGGCCTCGATCATGCCGTCGCGCGTCTCGTTCCCTTTTGTCGCCGCTAGAAACCGATAGCTTGGCATCATACCGATCCGATGACGCGGATAAGCTCGTCCATGCTGATGAGTCCCCCCGCGACTTTCGCAAGGCCGTCGTCCAGCATGGTGCCAAAGCCATTAGCCCGTGCGTCCTGAGATAAGGTCGCTTCGTCAGCCTGGCGCAGCAGGTGCGATCGCAGCGTGTCCGTCATCGGCAGAAATTCGGCAATAGCGATGCGGCCTGAATGGCCCGACCCGCCACAAGCCGCGCATCCTCGCGACCGGAAGCAGGTCTCGCTTGAAAGCCGCTCGCCCCAGAGATCTCGAAAGAATGGCTCGATCGGGTGAGCTTCACGGCAGAATTGACACAGCCGCCTCGCCAACCGTTGCGCCATCGATGCCCGGACCGTCGAAGCAAGAAGGTAAGGCTCCACCCCCATATCGATAAGCCGTGGCAGGGCAGCCAATGCATTATTGGTATGAAGGGTTGCGAGCACCAGATGTCCCGTCAGAGCCGCTTGGTTTGCAATAGCTGCAGTCTCACTGTCGCGAATCTCGCCGACCATGATCACATCCGGGTCCTGCCGAAGGACTGCACGGAGGGCACCAGCAAAATCGAGACCGATCTTTCGATTGACCTGGATCTGATTAACGCCCTCGAGTTGGTACTCGATCGGATCCTCGACAGTGACTATGTTGAGCTCCGGTGACGCGATCGCTTCAAGGGCCGCGTAGAGGGTTGTGGTTTTTCCCGAACCGGTCGGCCCCGTAACCAGCAGGAGTCCATGCGTTTGCGACAGAGCGCTGCGAAGGGATGCAACAAGTGGCCGGGACAAACCGAGAGCTTCGAAATCCAACGCCACGTGCGACCGATCCAGAACACGCAGCACGGCACCCTCGCCGTTCAAATGCGGCATGGTGGAAATCCGAAGATCGATTTCGCGTCCCCTCCATGGTACCCGAATGCGTCCATCCTGCGGCAAGCGTCGTTCCGCAATGTCGAGGCTTGCCATGATCTTCAGCCTGGAGATGATCGCCGCGTGGAGATGCGACGGGGGTGCATCCGCATCCTGTAGAAGTCCATCAACGCGATAGCGCACGCGAATGCCCGTGCGTGTACCGGAAATGTGAAGATCAGACGCCTTCCGTTCGATGGCCTGGTCGATCAGACGATTGACGGTCCGGATCACGGGGGCATCGCTTGCCAGATCCCGAAGCCGTTCCACATCCAAATAAAGGCCTGTCCCAATGTCGAGACCGTGCTCGGGCTCGAGCTGCTCAGCGGGAGCTTGATAAAGACGCGCGAATGCGGTCGCAAAATCCCCTGTGCGCGCCAGCATACGGACGACTGCAAGGCCAGTCTTCTCCTCGATAGCAGCAGGACTGAACCGATCCAACGGATCGATAATTGCGAGATAAAGCGTCCCTGAATCGATCTTAATCGGCATCGCCTTTACGTGATCCAGGAACGATGCAGCCAATGTCCCGATCAGGAGAGGTTCCTTCGGATAATCCTCAAGTGCCGCGATTTTCAGCCCTGTCACGACAGACCACGCTTCGGCGAGCGCGGCATCGGCCACAAGACCCAGCTTGTTGAGCGCGCGATCATGGCGCTCACCGCTTTCCGCCGCGGCTCGACGTCCTCGTTCCAAGGCTTGAGCCGTCAGGGCCCCATTCTCAACGAGCGCACTTAATGCGCGCTCTACCAGCATTTCATCCGGCTCGGGAGAGGCGCAATCGGGAGCGGCTGTCATGGAAGACCAACCCACGGGGCAAGACCCGCCGCTTGAGAGCCCCAGACCGCCAGAGTTCCGGCGCATAAGAAGGGACCGAATGGAAGCGGCCTCCGCTGATCGAGATGCCCTTTCAGAATTCCGCGAAACACGGCGAAAAGGAGCGCAGTGAGGGATGAGACCAGCAGGAGCGGAGCAAGTCCTTCCCAGCCAACCCAGAGCCCGGCCCCGGCCATGAACTTTACGTCGCCAAGTCCGAGCCCATCCTGCCCCCTGATGCTTCGATAGCCCGATCGAAATGCAAGGAGTGCCAGGAATCCAACCCCACCACCGATGATCGACGAGGAAAACGACGACGTCTTCAAGAGAATCGCAAAGGCCAATCCACCTCCGGCATTCACGGCATTCAATGCATTCGGAATGACCAGGCTGCGAGCATCGACAATTGAGATCGCCAGCGAAACCGCAACGAGGTAGAGCGCCGCGAGCGATAAAAGAGTGCCATCATCTGCCACGTAAAACTCACAAGTCGCTGGCTATCTCGGTTACATGAGGGAATGCCGGGATGATCAGATGATAAGGAAGTCCTTTAGACTCAGATCTGGCTTGTTTCTGAAGATAGCCAGGAGAATTGGCGGAATATCGCCACTCCCGTCCAGGTCCGCATATAGTAAGCCCTTGCTTCGGTCGTAGATGATCCGGTCGTCCGGATCCACGGCTTCTGGTGAACCGCCATTGACCTTGAGAAACGCCGCGGCCTTCAACACTCCCTTGCGGAGGCCGAATGCTTTTCCGGCGAGGTGAATCTTGTCTTCCTTGATCTTGAAGTCGAGAACGATATCGACACCAACGTTGCGGCTGTCGAACACGAAAGCATCTTTGCCCTTGCCGCCTTGGAGGATGTCGTTCCCCCCCTTGCCGTTCAAGACATCGGCCCCGGGACCTCCGAAGATCTTCTGGTTGAACTCGTTCCCGACAAGCTTCAGCCTGCTCGAGAACGGGCCGATGCTCTTGATAATTTCAATGGAAAGCTTCTTTTTTAATGTGACATCGACCGTAGTCAGAATCGTGTCGGTTCCCTTGCCGCCCTCGACGAGGATGTCACTGTTATTATCGACAATGAAAGTATCGTTTCCATTGCCGCCCTGCATGAGATCGGCGCCGCTCCCACCATCCAGCGTATCATGTCCTGCGCCGCCGATCAGAGTGTCGTTGCCGTCGCCTCCGACGAGGCGATCATTCCCTTCGCGACCATCAAGCGTGTCGGCCCCGCGACCACCGGTCAGGACATCAGCGGAAGCGCTTCCGAACTTCGCCTCATCCGCGCCGTTGACTGTGAAGACAAGGGCGGCTGAGGCTTCGTCGCCAGTATCGTTTCGGGCCAAATAGGTAAAGGTATCGCGCACCGTCTCTCCGGCGATCAGATCATCAGCATGATCGGCGCGATAGGTGAAGCTCCCATCCGCGCTCAGAATGAGGGTCCCGTAGACGCCGGCAAAAACCAGAGGGCCTGTCATGGGCTGGGGAGATGGAGTTGCCGTACCGGCTACAGCACCGAGAACCGATAGCTCCTTGAGGAGTGGAGGCGGCCGGTCGGGATCGATGTCGTTCGTCAAGACGTTCCCGAAAACAGCCGTATCTTCCATGACGACATTCGTATCGGCAGTCGGCAGCAACGGATCATCGACCGGTGTGAGCAGGAACGTAGCGGAGTCAGAGCCGAATACTTGATTGCCGATGCTGGCCTTTACAGTGACAACCCGTGAAGCTGCATTGAGGATCTCAAGTGGATTATCATAGCGGATACTTTTCAGCACCGCCGAAACGGCAGCATCGCTTGCGGCCGCATTCAAGGTAAGTTCCAGGGATGTTGCAGAAAGTTGAACCAGGGTGCCGATCATACCTCTGGAAAAGCTGACTTCCGAACCTGAGACGCCTATCTGCCCTGCGCCCTCCCGACTCAGCAGCCCTATGCTTTCGCCAGATTCGGCTCCACCGAGGCTTATCAGAAGCTTCACTCCGTCCCACCCGATTCCATCCGCTTTGGCGGTGGCGTTCTGGTCGACCAGGATCTCCCCCGACTGCTCGTGGTAGTTCAAGGCATCGCCATCGAAATTCGAAAACGTGAACAGGGTCTGAGCCGGAGGGTTTTCGATGGTAATCGCGATCTGAGCCGAAGCCTCACCGCCCGCGGAACTCCCTACGGTGTAGGTGAACACATCCTGTGCCGTTTCTCCCACCGGGATTGAACCGGATTTGTTCGCAATATAGGTGTAAGTTCCGTTTGCATTCAGCGTCAGCGTGCCGAAAATACCTTCGATGGTTGCACCGGGCATGGCTTGCGGGCTTGAACCCGACGAGCCCGCATTGAAGCCGGTCACCGTCAGGACCGCACCGGCATTATCGGGGTCGTAATCGTTCTCAGTGACCTTGCCAGTCAGGAAACTTCCAGCGGTGACCGTGCCGATATCGGCATTCGCGATCGGGGCATCCTCGGAGTTTTCAATAAGAACCTGCAGGTGCGAGACCGATAGGATAGCGGCCCCTTTTGCCAACATGATGGTCACGGCTTTGTCGGAGGGAGTTTCGCTCGCATCCGCATAGGCGATGCGGTGGAGCAGAGCCGAGAGCGCATTCGCAGACGCCGACGCATTGAAGACGACGCTCAGGGGCTCACCGGGTTCACTGATCAGGAGGCCGATCTCCTCTCCCCCGAAGCTTACCACCCCGTTTGAGACATTGATTTGGCCAGCGCCATTGCCTTCACCGATGACGGAGAAAATCTCGGATCCGGAAGCCTGATCCACGGAGACCGTAAGCGTGACGCCGTCGAAGTTCGTCAGCGTCCCGTTGACCAGGGCGGCTTCGTCCGTATCAAGCAGCAGTGAGGGCGAGCGCTCCGGGTAGATCAATGTGTCGCCATCGAGATTCGTGACGTGAAGCGAGAATGGCCCGATTACCGTAAACTTGATCGTCGCTGTTGATTGCGCACCACCATCATCGATGATCGTGTAGTCGAACTCATCTATTGCCGTTTCGCCAGGAGCCAGGGCGTCGGCATTGTCTGCCGTGTAGGTAAAAGCACCGCTCGCATCGAGCGTTAAAGTACCATAAGCGCCGACAATGCTCGTGCCCTCCTCGGAAATCAGGTGCACGGTTCCGTCTGGTTCGGTCAGACTTGCGACATGGAACGGAGGTGCACTTGGAGGATCGATCGGATCGTCGTCCGGATCGAAATCGTTGTCGGTCAGATTCCCGGCAATGACATCACCGGCATCAAGCAGGAAGGAGTCATCCCCGGCTTGCGGCGGATCGTTCACCGGGGTGACATTCACAGTCACCACGGCGCTCCCAAGCGTGCCGGACTCATCCGAGAACGCGATGGTGATCTGCCCCGCGGACGGCACATCGCCCGTATCCGCGTAAGTGAGGTTCCGAATGAGAGCAGTCACCGCGTCCACGCTGTCCGTGGAGAGAATGATCGTCAATGTCCCCCCAGCCCCGCCGGTCGCCTCCCCGATTGCCGCGCCATCGTAATAGACGATGCCACTCTGAAAACCGATCTGCCCCGACCCCATGCCCTGATGACGCACCGAGAGGATCTGACTCGGCGACATGCCCTCGATTGAGACAGTCAGACTTAACCCGACAAGGCCCGCGCCACTCCCAGAAAGGCCGGAAAGAGAAGCATCCGCCCCCTGATCGATCGGAGCAGGACCGAATTGCTCAGGATAATCCAGTATGTCGCCTTCAAGATTCTCGATCGTAATACTTGAGATCGGCACAATGGAACGTGGACTCAAAGCGGGACTCACCGGGCGCTCTCCGACAGGGGCTTTCCCGCCGATCGTAACTAACGCAACTAAGTTTCAAACCTGACGTTGTGACTTTTCAACAGAAAGGTGCAGCCGTCCCGTCTTAAGCCGTAGCCAGCACCAGCCTGTCGCCATAGGCCCGGTGCACGATGCGCGCCAGCACCGCCCCGCTTCCCGCGCTCAGGCGGCGCGGCGAGCCGAGATGGTCGCGGTGCACGCGCGCCGCCTGCCCGCCCGGACCCGGCTGCAGCCGCACGTCCGGATGCGGATAGAGCGTCCACGGGCCCCGCTCCGGCGCCGAAGCCGGGCCGGGACCGCGCTCGAAGCCGGGACCGAGAAACAGGGTGGGACGCGGCGCCCCGTCGGCCGCCGTCACGGTCTTGGTCAGCCGCGCCCCGTCCGGGCCGTAGGCGAACGTCACCGTCAGCCCGGCGGTCCTGACCTGCTGCAGCCGGTTGTCGCCGTCCCAAGTGAAGGCGCGCACACCGTCGCCGAGCAGGTTGCCGTTGCCGTCATAGCCTTGCGGCACGGTATTGACGGAAAGCGGCGCGTGCGGATGCGCCGAGCCGGCCGAGGGAAAGGCCGCGCCGAAGGCGCCCGGCCCGGTCTGCGCCACCAGGTTGCCGGCAATGTCGTAGCGAAAGTCCTGCCGCTCGGCCCCGAGCGTCGCGCTCAGCAGCCAGTCGGCCTCAACTTAAATTCAACTTAAATACTGAGGCTCACTCTACTGGCATAGCCGTTACAGCAAATGCATTATAATTTTCTGGCTCCGTCTCAATTGCCGCGATTGCCCGTAGATTCCCTTCCTCCAAGAATTTTGACCCTGAATGTGAATATAAACGGTCCCAAACAGCATCTAGCTTCGCTTGAAATATACCATTTACAAGAATTCCGCCTTCATACCTCATTATTGCGATACCTTTTGAACTTGCAATTTCAAAAATCTGCTTTGCAGCACGACGAGAAAATAACATCGTAGCTTTTCTGTTCGATTTGAAAAAATCGTCCGGATCTTCCTGAAGTATATAATTTTGAATGGCCATTTAATTGTTCCATTTGATTCTGTCATCGGGAGCCCATGGGCCATTCTTATCGCTTACTTGAACGACTTCTTTCGTGCGATCGTTGACTACTACGTATCCCCCACTCGGAGACCCATAAACTGTCGCAGGATCATTGCGCCCTAGGCCATCAGGCGTCTTTTTGGGACCTCTACTGTCAGTCGAAGTTCCGGCTGGCAGACCATTAACGAGTTCCTCTACCCCAGCCTTTGTCCATCCGCGTTCTGTCAATTGGCCTGCGATTTTGTCATCAATCTTTATACCTGAGTTTGGCTTATTCTCGTTTGTAGCTTCCTCATTCAGGATAGGATCGGAGGTCAGGCCTGGAGCTACCCGATTGCCGTAGTAGCCGTTTTTAATGTTATTGCCGACCATATACCCGCCAATTGAGCCTCCAAACACACCTACACACCCAAAGCAGGCATAAGAAGTAATAACATTTGCAAAGCTGCCCCCAAGCGAGCCTTGAGACCCATTTGCTCCGGCTGCAGGGTTGATGCCGCCAAGGGCGCCCTCCTCATAGGCTCTCGTCACATCGGTCGTGCTCTGCATACCGTCATTCAGATCTGAGCCCGCGCCATAATCCGTGGCGTCGTCGCGTGAGCGACCACTCGGATCCCGCCCATTCACCGGGTCATTCAGCGCGTAGGCATAGCGATTGGTGCCCACGCCCGGCAGGGTCGGATCGAGGCTGTCGGGCGACAGGAAGCGGCCCATCTTCGGGTCGTAGTAGCGCGCGTTGAGATAGAGGCGCTCACTCGTCTAGCGTCGGCTTCCTTGTCCGATTTATCCGACTGCGCTTTGGAAGGACTGGTTTGGGCTTCGGTTCGGCCAAAACGGCCAACTCAAGTGCCGCAACGAGGGCCTGTCGAATGGCATCACGATCATGCGAAGGAGCGCTCAGTGTATCCGAGGTCGATGTCTCAAATCCGCCGCCCTGCGCTCGTGCGAGCGGACGAAATAAGACTTCATCCCCGACCAGAGACGATTTCACTTCGATGGAGACCTTATCGGCCACTTTATGGAAGGCCTTTAAGGATTTGAATCGAACGTCTTTGAGAAAATCCTTGTTTGTCTGATCCATGTAGAAATCCGGGGGAGGCGCCTGCGACAAAAGCAAGGCCTCGAGAACCGCATCTGGGACCTTCGGATCGGTAATCGGCCCATCGTATACCGGTATCCCGCTCACCGGATACAAATGCGGAATAAGAAAGACCGGCATGATGACGATTCGATCTAAGATCTTGAAAGCTGATGCTCTTTTCCAGGTCATGGCCATATAACCGTATTTAAATTGACACCGATCGATTGAGCGAAGTCTTTCGCTTTCTGGATTGCCTCTGACTGGAGCGGGTTGGGCTGTGATGGAATGCCCACAACCACATTCCGCTCATTGACTGTAACTCCATGTAACTCAGCCCTACCCCAGTCTCGAGGAGAAAATTCAGCAAGCTTGCTTGAGTAGGCTTCTAGCACACCCTGCACCGTTGATGGATTTTGATATGTGTAGCTTTCAAGATCCATGGTCTTGAAGCTTGTCAGTAGGCCCCTGTCCGCGACCCAGTTGTCTGCAACAGGATAGTTTCCAGGCAGATTCATACCCATCGCTTGCTCGAACTCTTTACCTCGCGCAAAATTGGGTTGGGACCAAGCACCACGCCCTGGGACTGGCTGGCTAAGAATATCCGCCACCCCAAGGAGACCTGCCAGGAACCCACCTGCCCCCCACGCACCCGCTCTTCCCCTAGACCCACGCGGATTCGGGGATTCCAGCTCAGCTGCCGGCTTTGCGTTGGCTTTGCTTGATTTAGGCCCTTTTGCTTCATCGGGGCCGGGATTAGGTGTCTTATCGGACTGATTATCTCCCGGTTTACCACGTCCACTTGGGACGTCTGCTTCATCTTCTGGTGTCGCATCATGCCCGCCCGGATCCTTCAAGTTGACCGGATTATTCAGCGCATAGGCATAGCGGTTGGTGCCCACCCCGGGCAGCACCGGATCAAGGCTGTCGGGCGACAGGAACCGGCCCGCCTTCGGGTCGTAGTAGCGCGCATTGAGATAGATCAGCCCGAGCTCGCCATCCTCGCGCTCGCCGAGGTAGCCGTGCGTGTCGAGCGCCTCGGCCCCTGACAGCACCAGCCTGTCGCCATAGGCCCGGTGCACGGTCCTGGCCAGCACCGCCCCGCTTCCCGCCGCGCTCAGCCGGCGCGGCGAGCCGAGATGGTCGCGGTGCACGCTCGCCGCCTGCCCGCCCGGACCCGGCTGCAGCCGCACATC